>NZ_JAVHWZ010000004.1 GCF_035607555.1 Candidatus Bealeia paramacronuclearis
TATAGTACTTCTCCATTATATGGATAGACATTGGCTGAGGAGTTTATCAAGGAGTTGATGAAGGTTTTCTGGGTTTTGCTGGACGAGGGGACGGAGGATGGATTTGATTTTGTGCCACCAATGCTCGATAGGATGTAAGCGTCTTATTGGTGTAAATTAGAAAGGGAATGCTTGAGATTCCAGGGGAGGAGGTGGGAATAATTATTTTCAGGTGTGGAATTGATGTTGGCGAGGACGTAGCGGAAATAGTCAAAAGCATTGACGCCATTGGCTTTGCAGGTCTCAATGAGGGAATAGATGACAGCTGAGGCGTGGGCACCTTTGACATTGCCCATAAAAAGCCAGTTTTTTCGGCCCACAGCAAATGGACGGATGGCGCGTCCTGCCATGTTGTTGTCAATATCCAAGCGGCCATCATTGAGGTATTCTGTCAAGGGGCCCCATTGCCTTAAAACATAGCCAACCGCTTGCCCCAAGGGACTTTTGGGAACAATCACTTTTTTGTGCTCCTTAAGCAAGACCTTGAATTTCTCAAGGATGGGCTTGGCTTTTTCTTGTCGGAGCTTTTGGATCTTATCGGGCGGGTATTGAGCCTCTTTGGCGTCTTTTTCAATTTTATAAAGGCTTCTGATGATGGTGAGCGCCTCGGCAGATTTGCCCGTGGTGTTGCCTGTACTTTTAATAATGTCCGCAAACTTGCGCCGCGCATGGGCCCAACATCCCACAGCCGTGATGTCTTGACTTTGCGCCAAGGCTTTGTAACCACCATACCCATCCGTATGAAGGTAACCTTTAAAACCCTTCAGGAATTCTTTGGCATTTTCACCTTTGCGTGTGGGCGTGTATTCATAAGAAATGGCGTGATGAGATGACGACCCGGTCATATACACCCACATATAGGATTGCGTTTGCGCCTTGCGGTCACATTCCTTTAAAACTTGAGCCCGCGTTTCATCTGCCCGTACATAAGTCTCCTTGAGAATCTCAGATCTTAAAAGCTCTTTTAAAGGGCTCAAGAGATCACCTATTTGAAGAATCCAACGGCTCATCGTGGCCCGACCTAAGTCAACTTCAAACCGCTCCCACATCTGAGATTGTCGATAAAGGGGTAGATGATCTTGGTACTTGGAGACGATGATGTGGGCCAATAGATTCGCAGATGCCATGCTTTTGAGAAGAGGCGCATTGGGCACTTCAGCCACACGCACCCCTTCGGTGCAAGATTTACAGGCATACTTCAAGCGCACGTTTTGAATGACTTTTAACTGTGCGGGAACGTAATCCAGCTGCTCAGAGATCTCCTCGCCCATCTGATGCAACGGATGTCCACAGGTGCAGATTTTATCACCAGCAATATCATGGATGACACGTTCGCGCGGCAGATGAGCCGGCAACGGACGACGTCCTTTTTTGAGAAGAGTCGAGGAGGATTTGTCCTTTCCAGAGTCATTCTCTGTTTCACTTTCAGCCCCAGCCTTTTCTGCTTCTAAAGGCGGCTCTTCGTAAACCTCATCAAAGACGTTTTCAAACCCGGGGAGCTTGGGAAATTCCTCGAACTTGATCTTCTCAGAGCTCCGCCCAAACTTGCTTTGTTTCATCTGAAGCAATAAATGAGTCAGTCGATCAACCTCTTGCACCAGATGTTCATTTTGTGTGGCTAGAATAGCCTTGTCTTTTTCTGATTTTTGCAAGTTTTTATAGAGCGCCACAGCGTCGAAAACAGAGGAGATTTTGAGTGAAGTTTGGGGCTCATTTTTCATGAGGAACTCTACCCAAAACCCCCTAAAACGTCAATGTATTTCTGAGTTTTTTCAGGTAAAAACCTCAGGAAAATTCTTGAAAATGGACCGCCTTATGGCCTTTGAGCTTTTGATAATTGAGACCCTCTTGCAGCCATCTCAATTGCTGGGAGGTCAACTCCAAAACATCTCCCCTCAAACTCACCTGAAACCTCTCTTTTTCAAGGCGTTTGTACCAAAGACAAAATCCATTCGTCTCCCAATACAAGATCTTCATCTTGGTCAGGGTCCGGTTGCAAAAAACATACATCGTTCCGTCACACGGCACACGACCTAAGCTAGAGGCCACGTAAGCCGCAAGTCCATCAATCGATTTTCTCATGTCCATCGGGGCGGAATAAAACAGAATCTCCCCTCGCGTCTGCTCAAACATGGCAACTCCGCAGTATTGCAATTACACGCTGAAGCGTAATCCCATCAAATCCCGGCACAATCTCAATCCTCTCCCCGGACATAAAGCGAATCTCAAGGGGCACGGGAGCTTGGCGAGCCTCTGCTTGAAGGGCAGGACTCTCAAATAAATCTAATGTTTCTGGACTCTCGTGCCCCACCACAGCAGTCGCCACAAAGCGCCCGACCGATGACCCCTCAAATAGCCTTCTTCCCACGCGGGGAAACCAATACTTAAAGGACGAATAACTCAGTCCTCCAGCCGTACAAAATTTTTCCTGACTCAATCCGCTCTTACGCCAGCTCTCGATCTGCTCTTCCCAATATTTCAGCTTCCCTGCGGATCTTTCATCTCGCGTTTGACGTTGCCCCGTCCTTTTCTCCTTCATCATTTTCATCTCCGTAGTTGTTTTACGGAGTCAACCTTGTCCTATTTTCCTCACACCTAAAAGATGCGGGTCCTATGACGCTTACCTATTCCCAATCCGCCAACAACGGCATTAGGGCCTTCTAGTCCAGCTTGAAACACAACTTGTTTTTTAGGATCTCTTAATGTTAATGCATTAAAATTGTTTTTGAGTGTAAGGCTCGCGTTGATTAGGCTATTAATAGCTGGTAAGGTGTTGGAAATTGGGTTTGAGTGAAGCTCTGTTGAAAAAGTTTTGTCAGTATTCTTTGATTCGGCTTGTGTGTCTTCTGTGACGCCAAGCAGTTGAAAACAGAACATTAAATAAAAAGATATAAAAATCTTGCTTGTATTAATAAACATAAAACACCTATAAAATAAAATTAGATTAAACCACATATAGTAATAAAATATATAATTGCAAGTATGAATTAAAAAAACCACAAAATGGCAATTTTTGAAAATGCTCATCTGCTTTTTGATATGGGGGATAAGTGAGTGTGTATGCCCTTACTTCGTCAAATTAATGATCAATTTGACTTGCCTTTGCTGTGCATGTTCGGGTTATTGTTATTCAAGAGTCTATCTTTTCAACGCGCCTTAAATGGCGACCACCTTCAAAAGCGATGTTAAGGAAGGTTCGAAGGCATTCTATCGCTTCTTGTTGTCCCAAAAGTCGCTCGCCTAAGACAAGTATATTGGCATCGTTGTGTTCGCGGGCAAGTTTGGCCCAAAGCGGATCGGCGCAAAGTGCTGCGCGAATACCTTTATAGCGATTGGCGGCGATGCTCATGCCAATGCCGCTGCCGCAAATGAGGACTCCACGTGCACCAGCCAAGACTTCTTTAACGACAGGTGGAACGTAGTCTGGATAATCTACAGAATCTTCGGAATGAGTGCCGCAATCAATCACATTGTAGCTCCAAGCTTGGCTTTGTGTTTTTAAATACTCTTTAAGAACAAAACCGGCATGATCGGAACCAAAGACGAGGGTTTTCTTGGGATTAGGGAGGGCTGTCACAATGTTGATGAGGGTTGAGATGTCTTCTGTCATGAGTGCTTCCTTCCCATTAAGAATTCAGCTCGTAACACAAAACTTAAAAAATGTCAAGAAAATTCAATTATTTGTAGGAGCAATTTGAAAATGTCCGGTTAAGCAATTTAGAAATGTCCGGATTTGTCCTTAAGTTTTATGCTGATGCAGTCAGCAAGCAGGAGGATGAATGGAGACATTGTATAGCGAGGCCGAGATGGAAAAACTAAAGATATTGGATGACATAAAACGAGGTCTGCTGCGCCAAGGTGAAGGTGCGGCAGAGTTAGGTTTGAGTGCTCGGCAAGTGAGGCGTTTGCAGGCGAGAATTTCTGTTGAGGGACCTTCCGGGATTAAACGGCGTGCTATATCGGGCAGTAATCGTGCGCATTCAGAGGGCTTCAAAGCCAGAGTTCTTGAGGCAGTTCGGAATCGTTATGCGGATTTTGGTCCGACGCTAGCCAGCGAGAAACTGTTGGAGAATGAGGGGCTTAAGATCAACAAAGAAACTCTGCGACAATGGATGATAGCCGATGCATTATGGAGCGGGAAAATTCGGAAAAGCTCGCCTCTGCATCAATCCCGTCAGCGCCGCTCGTGCTTTGGTGAGCTTGTACAGATTGATGGGTCGCACCATGATTGGTTTGAGGGACGGCGTGCAAAGTGTTGTTTGCTCGTCTTTGTAGACGATGCCACCAGCCGCATCGTATCTATGCGATTTGAAGAATCGGAGACCACTGCCGGCTATTTCCGAGCCATGGAATCACACCTCGAGCAGCATGGTCTGCCTCTGGCCTATTATAGTGACCGGCACAGCATTTTTAAAACAACGCGCACAACTGACGGATATTACCAAGCTACTGAGCTGCATCGCGCCATGAAAGATTTAGGAATTGAGTTGATTTGCGCTTACTCACCCCAAGCCAAGGGCCGTGTCGAGCGGGCGAATCAAACGCTGCAAGATCGCTTAATCAAAGAGATGCGTTTGAGAGGTATCTGCGATATTGCGACTGCCAATG
Organism: Candidatus Bealeia paramacronuclearis; assembly: GCF_035607555.1. Classification (NCBI taxonomy): domain Bacteria; kingdom Pseudomonadati; phylum Pseudomonadota; class Alphaproteobacteria; order Holosporales; family Holosporaceae; genus Candidatus Bealeia; species Candidatus Bealeia paramacronuclearis. The sequence goes on from NZ_JAVHWZ010000004.1 coordinate 4,648, forward strand.
CCTATTTGCCGGCGTTTATCGAGAAGTATAACCAAAAGTTCGCCGTTGATGCGGCAAACCCGAAAGATCTGCACCGTGACGTACCTATCGACGCGCAAAGGTTGCGACGAATTTTATCTCATCACGTCACGCGCAAGCTTTCAAAAAACCTTGAATTCTCTTTGGAAGGGCAGGCCTATCAAGTTCAAGTGCCTGGAAAAGGCTATCGCTACCAGAATAAAAAAGTCACAATTTATCAACATTATACGGGGGCAATAGAGGTGATGCTTGGAGAAGAAGTCTTAAGCGTGATGGCGCTGGATAGGGTGACAAGGGGGCCCATTCTAGCTGATCGTAAGGACTTAGATCATGTTTTTGACCAGGAAATCTTCCCCAAAATAAACCCAGACTTCTTATTACCCACAGGGTCCACAGCCCCAAGTCTCTCTTGCGCTTGAGAGCGCGAGAGAGGGCTATGGACTTGTGGATAATAATTCAACTCAAAGCGGACATTTCTAAATTGCCTTGACAGAAAATTCAATTATTTTTTCTCTGAATTACAATATTTTGTAACAAAAAAGTGATCCATTTTTTTTTGACTTTTAAGAGCTTTTTTGGTAGACTGCTCATTAAGGTTAGATAGTCTAACTTTTCATTTGGATCTACTAGGGAGGGTTATTTATCATGTCTCTTCACTCAAGAGCCCAAGCTTTAAAAAATCGTTATTTTTATCTGAATTCGCTCATCCAAGATGAATTATCGCGGCCGTTGCCGAATTCGCTTCATCTTTTTGAGCTCAAGGTGAAACGTCTTCGTCTTGAAGAAAAACTGTCGAATTTAAACTGATTTCTCCCGGCCTCCGCCACTCGCAAACTTGCCCACCTCAGCTTGGTGGGCTTTTTTTGTGGGGGGGGCTTTTTAATGCCGTCAAAAACAGATATAGTCCTTCCCCTATAAATAGATAGATTTTTAGGAAAAGTTTAGGTATAAGGAGGGTATGGCAAAAGCATATTCGGAAGACCTGTGGAAAAAGGTCATCTCCTCCATTACGAGCGGCGACCGTAAGCGAGAGGCTGCAAAGGTTTTTAACGTTGGAGAAACCACGATCTATCGATGGATATGTCTTCATAAACAAGGGGATATTAAACCGAAAAAACGCACTTCTTATTACTCCGGCAATAAAACAGGAGACATGAGGAGATTAATGTGATAAGTAGAAGGTATGAAATTAGGAGATGCACGAAAGTTAACGCAAGACGCCCAAGAAAGCCTTCGTTTGAGGGGGATTAAGGCAGTTGTTGAAGGCGGGAAGACGCATGCGGAAGTGGGGCATTTATTGGGAGTAGCGCGAGGCACTGTCAGCCGATGGGTTTCGAGCTATCGAAGAAGGGGCCAGGCGGCGCTATTGAAGAAAAAACGAGGGCGCCGGGCTGAAGACATGGTGCGCTTGAAGCCCCACCAGTGCGCCAGCCTCGTCAAAATGATCACCGATCGTTGTCCCGACCAGCTAAAACTGCCCTTTATGCTCTGGACGCGAGAGGCTGTGGGAGAGTTGATCGAACGCACTTTTGGCATCCGACTCTCGATTCGCTCCGTGGGGAACTATCTGAAACGTTGGGGATTTACGCCCCAAAAGCCGGTGCGTCGGGCTTATGAACGTCGCGAAAAAGAAGTTCAGGCTTGGCTTAAAGAGGTTTATCCGGCGATTGCCAAGCGGGCGCGCCTTGAAAATGCCGAGATTCATTGGGGAGATGAGGCGGGCTTTCGTTCCGATCATCAGACGGGCACAACTTATAGCCCCAAGGGTCAGACGCCTGTGATTTCAGGAACGGGAAAACGATTTCGAATCAATATGATCTCGAGCGTCACGAATCAGGGCACGTTGCGGTTTATGCTTTTTGAGGAGAATTTTACGCGAGAGGTTTTTCTTAATTTTCTCAAAAGGTTAATCAAGTCTTCCAAGAAAAAAGTGTTTCTCATTGTGGACAATCACAAAGTACACCACGCCAAAGTGGTCGGTGAATTTTTGAAGGAAAACAAAGAAAAAATTGAGGTATTTTTTCTGCCCGCTTACAGCCCAGATTTGAATCCGGATGAGCTATTTGAATCAAGATGTGAAAAGCAATGCCGTTGGGCGTAAACGTGCCAAATCCTTAACGGAACTCAAAAACAACATCACAAAATATCTTTTTGGAACCCAAAATTGCCCCGAAATCGTTCGCTCCTATTTCCTCAAAAAAGAAGTCAGCTACGCCGCTTGATATCACCTGTTTTATTGCCGGAGTAATAATCCACTCGATGGGTAAGTGATTGTATGCAAGAGGGTTTTAAGAAAGGACCGGCTTTCTTGAGGGCGTTCAAGTAACTGTGTCAACGGCTAAACATTGACCCTAATTGGAGTCTTCCTTCGAGATATACTCCTTTAACTTGAAGATGCCTTATTAAGGATCTGAAAGTTATCATTAATGCGGTCAACCATAGAGCTGGCGATTTGAGGCCACGTAGCAAAGAATGCGTCAATGGCATCCCTAAATTCAGCAGCACTTTGAAAGACACGATTGTTGCGTACGTACTCGTTCATCACTTTCCATAATCGCTCAATTGGATTCAAGTTTGGACTGTATGGCGGCAAATAATGAAGAACGATCCCATATTTTTCAGCGGCGCTTTGTGTCTTTGCTGATGTTATAAGGGCCCCTATCTAAAATCTGGTGAATTTTTGGGGCCTTGGGATATTTCTTTCGCAAGGCGGCAAAATGCTTTTCCATGGCCTTGCTATCAATGGTTTTAGGGGCTGCAATAGTCACATCCATCGTTTCCAAATTAATGGAACCCAAGAGATTTGGATAAACTCAGCTTGTTTTACTGGATCAGCTTTCGAAGGTGTGCCCTTAGTTTTTTGAAAGAAAAATTGTTGCGAATGAGCTATTTGTTCATTCGTTGCCCTCAAGATGGCTGATCAGCTGCAAAGTTTGATGCGGGGTAAGATGGCTTTCAGAGCCACCATTTTCAGGATTAAGCTTTTGCTATTCTTGTAATCGTTGAGGTGATTTTGAACAGTTTCATAGCGAATACGCAAAGCCTGAGCGATTTGCTTTTGAGTCCATCCTTCCGCATTTAACAAAACGGCTTTGATGCGATCAGCCACGCGACGATCTCTTTCTTTACTGTGCTGAAATTCTAGATCTTGTTTTTCTTTATTTGTCAGTTCAATTCTCATGCCCCATTTATACATAAAATTTTATTGAATTACAACGGTTGTTTCGTTCATTCCTCTGATTAACAAGGCTTCTTCATTGCCGAGCGGTATATATCTTTAAAATGATCTAAAAAACTAATTTCAATTTCTATTCCCATTTCTACCTCCTGTTTTTTTGAGGTAGGCTCTCATTTTTCCTGTCTCTTAGCTATTTTTTTTTTCATGAGGTAGCCCTGCCCTATCCCACTTAACTACATAAATATTGGCGTCGTTTTTTTGCGGTTCTTACATTCGTTTGACTTCTCTCATAGCCCCCTATGAGGAGCGTCGATGCAGGACGATCCATCTCATCCATCTTCCCCCAGCGCTGCGATGGCGCATTTAAGCTCAAGGAGCCCCTCCTTGGTTTCTGAGCTTGTCGCCAGGATTTCCGGGAAAGAGGCCGTATGTTTTTTCAAAGCTTGGGAGATAGTCTCTTTTTGCAATTCAAACTCTGAAGCTGTGACTTTATCGCATTTAGTCAGGACAATTTGATAAACAACAGCTGCATTATCCAAAAGTTTCATCATCTCCAGATCTGAAGCCTTGAGTCCATGACGGGAATCCACAAGAATAAAGCAGCGCCTGAGGTTCACACGCCCCTTGAGATAGGACGTCAAGACATGGTGCCAGGATTTCTGTTGGGCTTTTGAGACTTCCGCATAGCCATACCCCGGCATATCCACAAGAACTACGGACTCCCCCAACTTAAAGAAGTTTAATTGCTGTGTCCGACCGGGTGTCTTCGAGGTTTTTGCCAGCGTCTTGCGATTTGTGAGCGCATTGATCAAGCTGGATTTGCCCACGTTCGATCGACCTGCAAAGGCCACCTCTGGCAAAAGGGCCTCAGGAATCCGATCCAGTTGAGCCGCACCAGCTATGAAATCGCAAGGTTGGCAAAAAAGCCACTGGGCATATGCTTCAAAGTTTTCGGACTCCTGTTCCATTATTTTTTATTCGCAGCCTTAGGCTTAACCTTTGAAGCTTGCTTCATAATGAGCCATTGTTGCCCCATGGAAAGGAAGTTGTTCCAAGCCCAATAGATCACAAGACCTGCAGGAAATTGAGCTAACATCGCAGTGAAAATCACAGGCATCAGCATCATAACCTTGGCTTGCGTGGGGTCCCCTGGAGGAGGACTCATCTTTTGTTGAATGAGCATGGTGGCACCCATAATAAGGGGCCAAGCACCAATCATTAAAAAGGAAGGGGGCGTCCAAGGAATCAAACCAAAGAGATTAAAGAACGTCGTTGGATCAGGCGCAGAAAGATCATGGATCCAGCCATAAAAAGGCGCATGACGCATTTCAATTGTGATAAAGAGAACCTTATAAAGAGCAAAGAAAATGGGGATCTGTACCAGCATGGGAAGACATCCTGCAACTGGATTGGCGCCTTCTTTTTTATAAAGCTCCATCATCTTTTCATTGAGCTTCATCCGATCGTCTTTGTATTGCTCCTGCAGTTTTTGAATCTGAGGCTGTAAGAGTTTCATCCGCCCCATAGAGCGATAAGATTTATTGGCAAGCGGGAAAAGTGCTGCTTTAAAAAGAACCGTTAGCGCCAAAATAGCCAAACCAAAGTTCCCCAAAAGGGCATTAAGATAAGTCAAAACATGGAAAATCGGTTTTGTGAGGAAATAAAACCATCCAAAATCAACCGCCAAGTCAAAGTGATTGATGCCCAAAGTTTCTTCGTAAGAATCTAAAACCTTCAGGACTTTGGCACCGGCAAAAAAGTGGTTCGTGACTTCAATGGACGCGCTGGCACCCACGGTTTTGGCTTCACGGACATAGCTGGCCCCCAATGATTTGGAAGTTCCATTTTTATTACCTGTAAAACTTGATGTAATGGATTCTTTAGGGTCTGGGATTAAGGCTGTAAGCCAATATTTGTCCGTCATTCCCAACCAACCTGGGGCTTGAGGATTATTGAGAATTCCTGCCGATGACACATCTTCATAGGAAGGGTCATTGAGTTTGCCGTCAAAAACACCAATGGGTCCCTCGTGCAAAATCATAAAGCCGGATGAGACTGGCTCATCAAGACGTGAAATATGACCTTCAGGCGCAAGAGTTATTGGTGCATGCGTACTATTGTGAACCTTTTGCGTGATCGTGAACATATATTGATCATCAAGAGAAATGATTTGCTCGAACGTAAGTCCTTGACCGTTATTCCAGGACAATGTCACTGGCGTTTGAGGTGTTAAAACCGTTCGGTCCGCTTTCCAAATCGTCGTTGAAGACGGCACAACAACACCGGGTGCATTTTGCGCAGTCCATGTAAATTCAGCTGCATACCCATCTTTAGAATTGAGTGGGCTTAAAAGCTTAATTTCAGGGCTATTAGGATTTGTCGTTTCATGATATTCGGCCAATGTCAAATCGTCAAAAACAGCGCCTTGGAGATTAATTGAGCCATGCAAACGTGGGGTTTCAATTTTAATGCGTTGCGGCTGGGTCAAGAGCGCCTGATCACGCGACAGGGGCGCTGGAACTGCAGCTACTGCCATTGTACCAGGCTGTTGCTGAGGCGCTACCACCTGGGCTTGGGCTGGTACCGGCTGAGGGGCTGGGGACCACAAATATTGGAATCCAAAAAGGATAACCATAGATACCACAATGGCGATGACTAAATTACGATTCTCGTCACTCATGAAAAATCTCTCTCAATAATTAAATTAGGGCACAGGATCAGAGCCTGAACCTCCCCAAGGATGGCACCGGCTCAAGCGTTTTAAACTCAACCAGCCCCCTTTGAAAAGCCCATACTTTTCGAGTGCCTCATGGCAATAGCACGAACATGTCGGAAAGTAACGACATTTTGCTGGTGGCACAAGTGTATTCAACACAGGGGTTAAAATACGTTGATAAGTACGGATTAAAAGTTTCAAAACGAAAACCATAAGGTTCTCAAAGAACGAAAGCACTTTCATGTCATTACGATCAAATTAATAAACAGATAAGGCGATTATAATTTATGAGGGTGAAAATTGACATGAAAAAGTAAACTATCTCCATGGCTTAAGGACGAAAAAAGTTTACTCAAATTTTAGGTATGATATCATTCTGAAGAAATAATTTCATGAAGAGGTGTCTCTAGGCATGGAAGCTCTTGAATTAGCTCGCGCTCAGTTTGCGGCCAACATTACATTTCATATTCTTTTTCCCTCAATTTCCATAGGGCTAGCTTGGCTTTTATTTTATTTCAAGCTGGCTTATGTCAAAACGCGGGATAGCATTTGGCTCGAAGCTTATACGTTTTGGGTCAAAATCTTTGCACTCACCTTTGCGATGGGTGTGGTTTCTGGAATTACCATGAGTTTCCAGTTTGGCACCAATTGGCCCGGATTTATGAAAACAGTAGGCAACGTTGCGGGGCCCCTTTTAGGATATGAAGTGTTAACAGCATTTTTCTTAGAATCCGTTTTTTTAGGAATTATGCTCTTTGGAATTCGACGAGTGCCAGAACGAGTTCACACAGTCGCGACTTTTTTGGTAGCCTTTGGAACAATGCTCTCCGCGTTTTGGATTTTAGTCCTAAACTCATGGATGCAGACCCCCGTAGGATTTGAGATGAAGGACGGCGTTGCTCACGTCACAAGTTGGCTTGAGATTCTTTCAAGCCCTTCCCTTCTTCCTAGATTTTTGCATATGACCGTGGCTTCATTTTTGACCGCTTCATTTTTGATTTCTGGAATTTCCGCCTATCGTCTTTTAATGCGAAAGTGGACTCCCTCCGTTGAAACCACGTTAAAAATTGGCCTTGTCCTTGCTGCGGTCTTCAGCCCCATTCAATTATTTTTAGGAGATATCCATGGGCTAAATACCTTGAAATATCAGCCCCAAAAAATTGCAGCCATGGAAGGCAATTGGAACACGCAAGGAAATGTGCCTCTTCTCTTATTTGCAATTCCTGATGAAAAAGAAAGGAAGAACACTTTTGAGATTGGGATTCCCTCTGGAGCCAGCCTTATTCTTAAACATCATACCGATGGCATTGTGCCAGGCCTCAATGAATATAAAGACAATCATCCACCTGTAAAACCTGTGTTTTATGCTTTTCGCATTATGGTGGGCGTGGGGCTTCTCATGATTCTCATTTCTTGGGTTGCCGCTTATGTTTTGTGGAAAAAACGTGAGCTCCCTCCGTTTTTAATAAAAGCTATGGTCGGCATGACGTTTTCCGGGTGGATTGCCACCGTTGCGGGATGGTACGTCTCTGAAGTAGGGCGTCAACCGTGGCTTGTCCACGACATTTTGAAAACCGCCAATGCAGCATCTTCGATCCCTGCAGAAACCATTGGTCTCAGTCTCAGCATGTATGTTGTGACTTATATCGCCCTAACAATCAGTTATATCCTCTTGTTGTTTTATCTGGCACGTCGGGCAGATCAGCGCGGCCTCAGAGTTGAGAACGAAATTGATAATAACCTTGGACTTTTCATATCACGAGGAGCCTTATAATGCTGGACTTCTTTTCACAACCGGACCAATGGTTGCCTTTGGTTTTCGCAGCTCTCATGGGACTTTCAATTTTAATTTATGTGATTTTGGATGGGTATGACTTGGGCGTTGGGATTCTTTTTGCGATGAGCGAACAACAAGAAAAAGACGTGATGATTGCCTCAATTGGCCCCTTTTGGGATGCTAATGAAACCTGGCTGGTTTTGGCTGTAGGGCTCCTGCTAATCGCCTTCCCCATTGCCAATGGTATGATCCTTGAAGCCCTTTACATCCCTGTGGCGCTTATGCTTTTAGGATTGATTTTAAGAGGGGTAGCTTTTGAATTTCGCGCTAAAGTCCCTGATCTTTACAAAGACCTTTGGAACCAAGCTTTTTTCATGGGGTCACTTTTAACCTCTCTTTGCCAGGGCTATATGTTGGGACTTTACATTATGGGCCTTGAATACAAGGTCGAGACCATTCTTTTTGCAAGCCTCACCTCGATTTGCTTAACTTTAGGTTATGTCTTTATTGGTGCCTCCTGGTTAATAATGAAAACCGAAGGAGTACTTCAAATGAAAGCCGTCAAATGGGCGCAAGGCAGCCTCAGCTTTATTGTCATTGGAATTCTAGCCGTTTCTACCGCATCCCCTCTTGTCAGTGATCGCATTTTCTCAAAATGGTTCACGTTACCAGAAATTATTTTTTTGGCGCCCTTACCTCTATTTTCATCCCTTTTAATTTTTGGATTGTGGAATCTTTTAAAATCACTTCCTCAAGAAAATGACCGTTGGTGTTGGGGACCTTTTGTCGGTGCCGTGGGATTATTCACACTCTCTTTCATAGGCATTGCTTACTCATTCTACCCTTATATTGTGCCGGAAAAACTAACAATTTACGAATGCGCAAGCGCCCCTGAAAGCCTCATGGTCATTCTCATTGGGACGCTTCTCGTTTTACCCGCCATTTTGGGATATACATTTTATTCCTATAAAGTGTTTTTTGGAAAAACACGCGAATTGAGGTATGATTAATAGAAAATTTGAGTCCAATTATTTATGCGGGTTTAAGTCCGGCATTTGGAGCGGACTTGTCTCATAAGTACAGACATTACGATTCAGATCCCAAACGTATCCTTTCTCTAAACAATCACTCTGTTCACTTGCAACGCACATGCAACTTGAACTAATGCATACGACTAACGTCAAAGCTTGAAAAAAATTTCTAAACATAATCTCTTCTCTATTTTTAC
>NZ_JAVHWZ010000005.1 GCF_035607555.1 Candidatus Bealeia paramacronuclearis
CTGGTTCACTTGGACAGTCGCTGCCATCGTTCCAGGCCTTGTGCATCTTTCACTCCTTCCTTATGTCATTTATAAAATTTATCCACCTCACATTAAAAAATCCCCAGATGCGGTAATTCACGCCCAAGACAAGCTCAAAGAAATGGGGGATCTCAAGTCTGAAGAGTGGATCATGTTGGTTACATTTTTAATGGCGCTTTTATTCTGGATGTTTTCTGAAAGCTGGGGGATTGAGGCTACAACCACGGCTATTTTTGGAATTTCCATTCTTTTGTTTACAGGCGTTCTTGATTGGAAGGATGTCATCAAAGAGCACAGCGCTTGGGAAACCATGCTTTGGTTTGCTCCCCTTTTGATGATGGCCACATTTTTAACAAAATTTGGAATGATGAGTTGGTTTTCTGATCAAATGCAGGCTTCTGTTTCAGGATTTCATTGGGGGCAAGCTTTTATCATATTATCCCTGGTTTACTTTTATTCTCACTACGGCTTTGCAAGTATTACCGCCCGCGTCACAGCTTTATACAGCGCTTTTTTAGTAACCATGATCGCACTCGGTACGCCCCCAATGCTCGCCGCCATGAGTCTTGCGATATTGTCCAATTTGGCGGGAACTCTCACTCATTTTGGGACAGGTTCTGCTCCGATATTTTTTGGAGCAGGCTATGTGAGTGTGGGGGACTGGTGGCGTCTTAGTTTTATCTTAAGCCTTCTTGGGCTCACCGTTTGGGGCATTGTGGGTGGCATTTGGTGGAAAGTTTTGGGGTATTGGTAAGGGTTATTTCGTTAAAAAATTTTCAAGGAAAAACTTGACGCATTGAATTGTAAATTCTATGTAAATTTTATCTTAGAAAACTTATATTGATGTTTAATTATGAAAAAATTTAATTATTTTATATTTTCAACTCTTCTTCTTTCCTCGGCTGTTACATACGCAGCTCCTCCGGAAGGGGATTTGGATGTTGCGATTATTGGCGGTGGATTTTCCGGTTTATCCGCGGCAATCAAAATCAAAAAAGATACAAAAAATTTCGTTATTTTTGAAGGAAGGGACAGGCTGGGCGGTCGCGCTTGGACTCAAATAATCAATGAAAAACCTTTTGATTGTGGCGCTGAGTATGTTGATAAAAAAGAACAAAATGAAATGTGGCAATTGATTAAACGATATGGGGTCAAGACCACGGATGTACGTTTACAAGACGAGATTAAATTTTTGGTGGGGGGTGAGGCAAAAGCATTATCTGAAATGAAGTCCGCAATTGACTCTCTTGAGGAAAAATTACATTCAAAATTAAAATCGATTCGTAATGAAGATTATTCTGAACTTAAAAATGGAGAATATATCTCCACAAATCTTTTTCAAGCCCTTGATCTTAATGAAAATGAAAAAGGAATTTTAAATGCTCTGATTCAGGATGAAAGTGGAATTAATGGTGACGAAGCTCCTTTAACATCTATTTCCGCATGGGCTGAAAAACTCAAAGAGTATAAGTCAATCACAACTGCAAAAAAATGGTTTAATCCATTGCTGTCTTTATACCATGAACAATCTCGTATTGAGGGGGGCACGAAAACGCTTGTTCAGGAAATGGCAAAGGAGATTGGTCAAGACGATCATATCGTAACAGGCAACCCTTTAAAGCAAATCGTTTGGCAGTCAGATGAGAAGCTTTTTAATATGACATTCCAAGACAATTCTACACGACGTGCAAAATCTGTTCTCATGACAATTCCATTTTCAGTTCTTTCGGAAAATACAATTTTGGAAGATACATCTCTTGGAATCACCAACGAGATGAGAAAATACATTGATTCGATGGTCTATGGAACGAATAGCAAGGTTATCGTTCCTGTCTCAACACCCTTAAAATTAACATATGGGATCGATCTCAATGGACCCACTGCTTGGGCCAATGCAAATCAAGACATGCATATTTTATTGGGTGGCACACCTGGAAAGAATGTCACACAAGAATCTGCCTCAATTCATATCGGTCGCTTTTTAACTGCTACCGGAAAAATAATGCCGCAAGGGCAACAGGCGACAGTGATCAACTGGTCTCAAGACCCATTTTCAAAAGGAAGTTATCGAGCTTGGAAATCAGGCGTTACTTTTAGTGAGTTTGACCACCCAAGTCCATTGGATAAAAATCTGAATGCCTTTTCAACCTCACTTTTTGAGAAAAAAATTCCATTGATATTTGCTGGTGAACATATGGTTTATAGAGGTGGTGGTACCATGAATAGTGCCGTAAAAACTGGATTTGCAACTGCGGATCTTATGAGCCAATTTTTAAAGAAAAAATAAAATGTTCAGTTAAATTGCTGCTAAAAAAGCCCCGCTCTTGAGGAGGGTTTTTTTATGTCCTCCTCACCAATTTTCCACTCTCGGTTTTATCACGGTACAAGAGAGTGTATTATCTTTGATATTGCGCTGAATGTAAGCGTCATAGGACCCGCATCTTTTAGGTGTGAGGAAAATAGGACAAGGTTGACTCCGTAAAACAACTACGGAGATGAAAATGATGAAGGAGAAAAGGACGGAGCAACGTCAAACGCGAGATGAAAGATCCGCAGGGAAGCTGAAATATTGGGAAGAGCAGATCGAGAGCTGGCGTAAGAGCGGATTGAGTCAGGAAAAATTTTGTACGGCTGGAGGACTGAGTTATTCGTCCTTTAAGTATTGGTTTCCCCGCGTGGGAAGAAGGCTATTTGAGGGGTCATCGGTCGGGCGCTTTGTGGCGACTGCTGTGGTGGGGCACGAGAGTCCAGAAACATTAGATTTATTTGAGAGTCCTGCCCTTCAAGCAGAGGCTCGCCAAGCTCCCGTGCCCCTTGAGATTCGCTTTATGTCCGGGGAGAGGATTGAGATTGTGCCGGGATTTGATGGGATTACGCTTCAGCGTGTAATTGCAATACTGCGGAGTTGCCATGTTTGAGCAGACGCGAGGGGAGATTCTGTTTTATTCCGCCCCGATGGACATGAGAAAATCGATTGATGGACTTGCGGCTTACGTGGCCTCTAGCTTAGGTCGTGTGCCGTGTGACGGAACGATGTATGTTTTTTGCAACCGGACCCTGACCAAGATGAAGATCTTGTATTGGGAGACGAATGGATTTTGTCTTTGGTACAAACGCCTTGAAAAAGAGAGGTTTCAGGTGAGTTTGAGGGGAGATGTTTTGGAGTTGACCTCCCAGCAATTGAGATGGCTGCAAGAGGGTCTCAATTATCAAAAGCTCAAAGGCCATAAGGCGGTCCATTTTCAAGAATTTTCCTGAGGTTTTTACCTGAAAAAACTCAGAAATACATTGACGTTTTAGGGGGTTTTGGGTAGAGTTCCTCATGAAAAATGAGCCCCAAACTTCACTCAAAATCTCCTCTGTTTTCGACGCTGTGGCGCTCTATAAAAACTTGCAAAAATCAGAAAAAGACAAGGCTATTCTAGCCACACAAAATGAACATCTGGTGCAAGAGGTTGATCGACTGACTCATTTATTGCTTCAGATGAAACAAAGCAAGTTTGGGCGGAGCTCTGAGAAGATCAAGTTCGAGGAATTTCCCAAGCTCCCCGGGTTTGAAAACGTCTTTGATGAGGTTTACGAAGAGCCGCCTTTAGAAGCAGAAAAGGCTGGGGCTGAAAGTGAAACAGAGAATGACTCTGGAAAGGACAAATCCTCCTCGACTCTTCTCAAAAAAGGACGTCGTCCGTTGCCGGCTCATCTGCCGCGCGAACGTGTCATCCATGATATTGCTGGTGATAAAATCTGCACCTGTGGACATCCGTTGCATCAGATGGGCGAGGAGATCTCTGAGCAGCTGGATTACGTTCCCGCACAGTTAAAAGTCATTCAAAACGTGCGCTTGAAGTATGCCTGTAAATCTTGCACCGAAGGGGTGCGTGTGGCTGAAGTGCCCAATGCGCCTCTTCTCAAAAGCATGGCATCTGCGAATCTATTGGCCCACATCATCGTCTCCAAGTACCAAGATCATCTACCCCTTTATCGACAATCTCAGATGTGGGAGCGGTTTGAAGTTGACTTAGGTCGGGCCACGATGAGCCGTTGGATTCTTCAAATAGGTGATCTCTTGAGCCCTTTAAAAGAGCTTTTAAGATCTGAGATTCTCAAGGAGACTTATGTACGGGCAGATGAAACGCGGGCTCAAGTTTTAAAGGAATGTGACCGCAAGGCGCAAACGCAATCCTATATGTGGGTGTATATGACCGGGTCGTCATCTCATCACGCCATTTCTTATGAATACACGCCCACACGCAAAGGTGAAAATGCCAAAGAATTCCTGAAGGGTTTTAAAGGTTACCTTCATACGGATGGGTATGGTGGTTACAAAGCCTTGGCGCAAAGTCAAGACATCACGGCTGTGGGATGTTGGGCCCATGCGCGGCGCAAGTTTGCGGACATTATTAAAAGTACAGGCAACACCACGGGCAAATCTGCCGAGGCGCTCACCATCATCAGAAGCCTTTATAAAATTGAAAAAGACGCCAAAGAGGCTCAATACCCGCCCGATAAGATCCAAAAGCTCCGACAAGAAAAAGCCAAGCCCATCCTTGAGAAATTCAAGGTCTTGCTTAAGGAGCACAAAAAAGTGATTGTTCCCAAAAGTCCCTTGGGGCAAGCGGTTGGCTATGTTTTAAGGCAATGGGGCCCCTTGACAGAATACCTCAATGATGGCCGCTTGGATATTGACAACAACATGGCAGGACGCGCCATCCGTCCATTTGCTGTGGGCCGAAAAAACTGGCTTTTTATGGGCAATGTCAAAGGTGCCCACGCCTCAGCTGTCATCTATTCCCTCATTGAGACCTGCAAAGCCAATGGCGTCAATGCTTTTGACTATTTCCGCTACGTCCTCGCCAACATCAATTCCACACCTGAAAATAATTATTCCCACCTCCTCCCCTGGAATCTTAAGTATTCCCTTTCTAATTTACACCAATAAGACGCTTACAGTTTATCCGGCGATTGCCAAGCGGGCGCGCCTTGAAAATGCCGAGATTCATTGGGGAGATGAGGCGGGTTTTCGTTCCGATCATCAGACGGGCACAACTTATAGCCCCAAGGGTCAGACGCCTGTGATTTCAGGAACGGGAAAACGATTTCGAATCAATATGATCTCGAGCGTCACGAATCAGGGCACGTTGCGGTTTATGCTTTTTGAGGAGAATTTTACGCGAGAGGTTTTTCTTAATTTTCTCAAAAGGTTAATCAAGTCTTCCAAGAAAAAAGTGTTTCTGGCTTTGAATTTAGAAATCGTGATTATTTTTTTGTGGGAATATCAGTTATGAGGACATGACTCGGTAATTGTTAAGATTCCATCACAGTTCTGAACTTGAAGACTCAACGCTTTCCATAGGTCAGATACTGATCCTGCTGGAGTATGGAAATTACTCAAATTAAGACTTGAGTCAGCATTTTGTTGATTTTTGTTTTACATTCACAGTTCAAAAAACTATCGGATCTAATATGACAATTTTACATGTAATTAAAAAACTCTTGTTATTGATAGGGACAGGATTAGGATTTGTAGCTTGCAAAGCAACTGCTCCAAAAACAAGAGATCCTAAGGTTAGAAACCTTGCAAAGTGTGCATAATTTATTTCTCCTTGTTGTCTTTTATGCCATTTTTATTGGAAAGTAAATTCAAAAGACATTTTGGCAAAAAACGTATCGGATCTTGGGAAAAAACTAGAACCGGGAATCTGGCAGGGCCACCTCATGAAAATTTTTGAGTGAGGATATTGGAAAGGATGTTGTCATCCCAACCGGCCATTTTTCTAAGCCTTTTAATAGACTGACGCTTCATTTTATCTTTGGTAAGCTGTAAAAGATTTAAAGCCATATGTCGAATAATAGCCATAACTTGAGGGGCGTTTTCTTTCCTGATGCGAGATTGATCTTCTCCAAAAGACATGTCTAAAACCCAATGAAGATTATTTTCTATCTCCCAATGACTTCGAATAGCCCCCAGGACCTTCTGAGGAGTTTCTTGGAGAGAAGAGATATAATATCGTGTTTCGTAAGTGGTTTTATCTTTGGTTTCTCGTTTAGAATCAATACGAATGATACTATGAATTGAGCTCCAATGAGGATGCCGCTCTCGCAGCCAGGCCACATCATGTGTGACCCAACATTGCCTTGTCTCAAGGCGGCCATGACCTTTATCGTAATCCTTAAAAGAGCTGATATTGTTAATTGTTTTCAATTCGCTATCACTCAAGCAGGTTGTTACATCTTCGCAAAGAGTTCCCTGATTTCCTTTTAAAGAAAAAATATAGTTTCCCTCTTTCTGAATGATTTGATCGGCAATGTCATATTGACATCCCATTGCATCAATGGTGACTGTTGTTCCTCTCAGGTCTAACCATTCCAAAAGCTTAGGAATCGCTGTGATTTCATTGCTTTTTTCTGAGACTTTTTCCTGCGCTAACACCAATCTGGCTTCTGACGCATAAGCGCTAACCATATGTAACATATCAGTTCCCTCATCAAAGCTATGCCGTGATGATTTTCCATCGATAGCAATAACTTTCTTTTGCATTTGAGATTTAAGACTTTCGACCCAACTTCGAAACAGCTCTTGAAATTCCTTGGGATCTATTGCTCTAAAAAATCGACGATAGGTATCATCGCTGGGAATTCCGTTCTTGTAAGGTAAGAATTGACGAAGGTAGTCAATCTTTGCCTTTCCAAAGTCTTCAACATCCTGCCATCCTTCTGCTCCAGATATTACAGCGCACAGAGTGACAAGGCGTATTTCTGACATTGTGTAGTCTCGATTACGCTCAGACCTTGGATCTTCTATATCTTTAAAATGATCTAAAAAACTAATTTCAACTTCTATTCCCATTTCTACCTCCTGTTTTTTTGAGGTAGGCTCTCATTTTTTCTATCTCTTAGCTATTTTTTTTTCATGAGGTGGCCCTGATTTCGGCCCCCCCAAGCGTGTCGCTTTCAAAAATCATCCCATATATTAAGGGAAAAAGTAGTAGAAAGCGGCTACAAGAATTTGAACACCTTAGGAAGAGATACTGGGGTCAATATTTGTGGGCAAGAGGATATTTTGCTGTAACTGTAGGGAATGTGAATGCAGAGGATGTTCAAAAATATTTAGCAAATTACGTAGATATATGAGGAGCTGATGTTTAGTCCCATGTGATGGTTTAGATTAATGGTAAACTTTTCAGGATTTTGTAAGATGAATAATGTCTGTAGGGTTAACCCTTTGATAGTTTTAGTCTTTTGCAAGTATAAGCATGATGAAGTTGTAAATGTTTTCAATTGATCGGAGATTCATAGAGATATGTTTAACGTAGCATCTTTTAGAGTCCATTCATTCGTTCAACCTGGCCATTTGTCCATGGATGGTCACTTTAGTGAGACGATGTTCTATTCCATGCTCATAGCAGACACGATAAATATATGCGCGAAAACATTCTACTTTACTCCTATTCGTAAATTGAATGCCATTATCAGTCAGAATCGTATGTATTTTGTGGACGACTGAATCACATTTTTCAAGAATTCAGCAGCAATCATCTTTGTTTTTTGGCATGAAGCTCAGATAAGCAAATTTACATGTAGATCAATGGCAAACAGACTTCTTCTGTGGAAACCGAATATCAATGTGAAGTAACCAATGGGGTATTTTTTGAACTTTTCTTAGGTTATCTTATCTACCTCGCAAACGGCTAATGCAGCGCTGCAAGCAACATGTAAGGAAGAACGAGTTAAATGAGGAATACTGCTTTCAAAGCCTACAAGGGAATCGTCCAAAGGAATAAGACATGTTTGGAAAAGCTACGATGATGGCTTATCTTGACTTAAAGAGGTGGAATAGGCCTGCCCCATACGAAATCTCACATAACTCGCTTCTTCCACTTAGCAATGGTTTTAGGGTTTAAGTCAAATTACAGTCGTGCTATGCTCTATTTTGTATTGTTCAAGACGCCCAGTCGTGCGGGCGCTCCTGTAATAGTCATAGGGCCTCTTAGATGGTATTTTGAAATAATACCATCACACTATGGATAAACATCAATGCCTTACGTCGAAAAATGCTGCATCATCTCATACATCATATCAAATTATTGCCGCTATATGTTGAAAAGAGGCCCACTTCGCGCCTCTTTATTCAAATAGGCGACAATTTTATCCAAATTTCTCCGGCATTTCCCAAAGCTGCTTATTCCCTTTGGCTGGATGAAGATGGTCCACGGAAAGCCTGAGAATGAGCAGTTGATAATGAGGTGTTATCCTCACCCATGTGGATGGATCGGAAGCGAGATATTTCAAGACGAATTTGATTTTCTTCAGTTGCAAGTTCGTTTTTGTGATATCCAGAGTTCCTGTTCAGCAGTGAGTTTATGTGGGAGCAATGTGCAAGGGATTCCTGTTTGGAAATGATGTAGCCATGGTAACGGCCCGTGAAGACAATGTGGGGATTAAACGATCCCAACAGCTTCTCAGAGTCAGTCAGAAGAACGTGTTTTTTCGTTCTGTATCTCGTTCCTTGAAGTTCAGAGCATTCGAATTCAAAGACTTTGGCATTGGGATAATATTCCTTTGTTTTTCGCAGAGGTACGAAAGCCTTTCTTCAGGATCTTCAGGGCCACGTTCACAAACAAGCTCGCATCGAATGTTCTTTGAATGCCTTATAGAGGTTTCGTATATCTTCTCCAATCGACAGAACCGGTTGAACAAACGATTTGGAAAGGTTGGACGGAACGCATACTGGGGTACAGATACCCAAGTCAGGCGCCAAGCTTGTGATCAAGTCCCAAACAGACTTGACGAGTGCCCATCGCGGCACTTTCAAGAAGATGAGAGAGTCTTTAAGACTATGGTGAGTCCAGAATCGCTGCATTGTCTTCATGGTCTTGATCTTTGTTTGAAGGCCGTTGAGACATGACGAAATCTTTTCTACAGCTCGTCATGTAGTGGGACAAAGTGGTTTAGGAAGGGAGACCTCCACCACCTACGAGAGGATCAAGCAACTTGTCTTGAAAGCGACCCACACTTATCTGTCGTTGATGCGGTATTATCCTCAACAAAGTGCATCTCGAAGTCTACCCAGCATAACTCCTGAGAGCCTGTCCGATATTGCCGAGGAGGCCGATGAAAGAACTTTTCGTTTGTCCGTATTCCTTGCACTTCTTATAGCCTTTTTTTATCACCAGATCTCACGCTTGCTCCAATCCTGCAGAGAAGTCTATCACCTGTAGACAAGGCCGATAGAGCATCAATCATTGGCGTATGTGATGAAACAATCCGGAATCTTGAGTATCCTCAATTCTTTGGGAAGGAGCGTCGTTGAGGTTTAGAAGGCCTCGGCAGGAGTTTCTGCAAGAAGCATGTTTGTAGCCAAACGTCATCAGCTACCGCGTTAGAAGCTTAAGTATCATAATCGAACGTTTTATGCAGCGAGTTTGGTGGAAAGAACAAAACCCGTAGGCAGTTGGGTCTTCATACAGAAATAAGGATTGGGTAACAATGTGTGGGAATCTTGTCACCTCTTGCTGAGTTGGATCCATTCATCTTGTTTGAGGAATTTTGCAACTCTGAGTTTGTCCAAGGTAAGTATGAGTCGGATAAGGATAGGTGCAGATAAACGTAGGATTCTGAGACTCAGTCCGTTGTATTTCTATTCCAAAGAATGTGTGTGCAGTGAAGAAATGTTATCTTTGGGGTTTTGTATGTTCGAGAAGATCCAGAGTCGATCAATCGCAAAACTGAGTTTTTGGATTAATGCGTATTTGTGGACTTTACCGGAATTGGTCCCTTTGTCTGAAAACTCAGCTCTCCTCTTCCTCCCGAATCCCCAATGTTTGCAATGTTTTCAATGTTTGCAATGTTTGCAATGACCAGAAAATGGCTTGCTGGTACGCCCGATCTTGTCGCGCTCTTTCTTGTAATGCGGAAAGTCCCGCCGCAAGACTTCCTGAAAACTTTTGAGACTCGAGCTTTTGCAAATAAGCGTCCAGTAAAAGACTCTGTTCTTTGAGGCTTTGCTCATAAGCGCAGGCAACATCTTGAAAAGTTTGCCACGCTTCAAGCTGTTTTTGTCTGGTCTCAGACGGCTTGGATGATGATGAAGTGAGAGAGGTGGTCACAATTGACTCCTAAAGTTGCTGAAGGTTGATAAAGGATAACGTCTTTGTCCTCCCGCTGTTCTTTCGGGAACAAGGCGACTCTCTTTTTCCCATCGCCTTAATATGCCATTTGACACTCCAAGAATACGACTGGCTTCTCTGATACTCAATAACTTATCCATAATTGGATAACTATATACAAGTTTAGATAGGTTTTAAAGAGCAGTTGTAGGAGCAATTTGAAAATGTCCGGTTAAGCAATTTAGAAATGTCCGGATTTGTCCTTAAGTTTTATGCTGATGCAGTCAGCAAGCAGGAGGATGAATGGAGACATTGTATAGCGAGGCCGAGATGGAAAAACTAAAGATATTGGATGACATAAAACGAGGTCTGCTGCGCCAAGGTGAAGGTGCGGCAGAGTTAGGTTTGAGTGCTCGGCAAGTGAGGCGTTTGCAGGCGAGAATTTCTGTTGAGGGACCTTCCGGGATTAAACGGCGTGCTATATCGGGCAGTAATCGTGCGCATTCAGAGGGCTTCAAAGCCAGAGTTCTTGAGGCAGTTCGGAATCGTTATGCGGATTTTGGTCCGACGCTAGCCAGCGAGAAACTGTTGGAGAATGAGGGGCTTAAGATCAACAAAGAAACTCTGCGACAATGGATGATAGCCGATGCATTATGGAGCGGGAAAATTCGGAAAAGCTCGCCTCTGCATCAATCCCGTCAGCGCCGCTCGTGCTTTGGTGAGCTTGTACAGATTGATGGGTCGCACCATGATTGGTTTGAGGGACGGCGTGCAAAGTGTTGTTTGCTCGTCTTTGTAGACGATGCCACCAGCCGCATCGTATCTATGCGATTTGAAGAATCGGAGACCACTGCCGGCTATTTCCGAGCCATGGAATCACACCTCGAGCAGCATGGTCTGCCTCTGGCCTATTATAGTGACCGGCACAGCATTTTTAAAACAACGCGCACAACTGACGGATATTACCAAGCTACTGAGCTGCATCGCGCCATGAAAGATTTAGGAATTGAGTTGATTTGCGCTTACTCACCCCAAGCCAAGGGCCGTGTCGAGCGGGCGAATCAAACGCTGCAAGATCGCTTAATCAAAGAGATGCGTTTGAGAGGTATCTGCGATATTGCGACTGCCAATGCCTATTTGCCGGCGTTTATCGAGAAGTATAACCAAAAGTTCGCCGTTGATGCGGCAAACCCGAAAGATCTGCACCGTGACGTACCTATCGACGCGCAAAGGTTGCGACGAATTTTATCTCATCACGTCACGCGCAAGCTTTCAAAAAACCTTGAATTCTCTTTGGAAGGGCAGGCCTATCAAGTTCAAGTGCCTGGAAAAGGCTATCGCTACCAGAATAAAAAAGTCACAATTTATCAACATTATACGGGGGCAATAGAGGTGATGCTTGGAGAAGAAGTCTTAAGCGTGATGGCGCTGGATAGGGTGACAAGGGGGCCCATTCTAGCTGATCGTAAGGACTTAGATCATGTTTTTGACCAGGAAATCTTCCCCAAAATAAACCCAGACTTCTTATTACCCACAGGGTCCACAGCCCCAAGTCTCTCTTGCGCTTGAGAGCGCGAGAGAGGGCTATGGACTTGTGGATAATAATTCAACTCAAAGCGGACATTTCTAAATTGCCTTGACAGGTTTTAAAGAGCAGTTATTAACCCCTAGACACGGCTCTCTTCTCGTTTCAAGCTTGAATTCACTCTCTGAACCCGTAAAGGATATCCGCTATGCTGAGCAAGTTTCTCGATCCTAAAAACGACATTGCCTTTAAAAAAATATTTGGCACCCCTAAAAACAAAGATATTCTCATTCATTTTCTTAATGATATGATCGTCTTTAAAGGCGGCAAACCCATTGTCGAGGTCACATTCCTCAAAACTCTGCAAGATCCCGAGGCCATGGCTAAAAAAACAAGCCTTGTGGATGTTCTCTGTGAAGATCAAGATCATAACACTTACATCGTCGAGATGCAGGTCGCCCAACATCAAGGTTTTGAAAAGCGGGCCCAATACTACGCAGCCAAAGCCTACACCAGTCAAATGGAACGCGGTGGCATTTATGAAAACCTGAAAGAGGTCATCTTTATCGCCATTGCCAACTTTACCATGTTTCCCGAGAAAGCCGCTTATAAATCCGATCATGTCATCTTTGATCGCGAGAATGGTCAGCATGATCTGAAGGACTTCTCATTCACGTTTCTTGAGCTGACAAAGTTTACCAAGACCAAAGATCAACTCCAAACCATGATCGACAAATGGGCGTACTACTTTAAGCATGCCGAGGCCACGCCTGAGCAAGAGATTCACACGATCTTCGCACATGACGCCATTATCTTAAGAGCTTATGAGGAACTCGATCGGTTCCATTGGCCAGAAGATGATCTGCGCGCTTATGACGCTGTCATCAAACATGAAATGGATTATCAGGCCTCCCTCGATTTTAAGTTCGCAAAAGGGCTTGAAAAGGGCCGTGAAGAGGGTATCGAAAAGGGCCGTGAAGAGGGTATCGAAAAAAGGAATCTAGAAATCGCTAAAAAGATGCTGAAAAACGGTCTCGCGCTCTCGTTGATTGGGGAGATGACAGGTTTGGACGAAAAAAGACTGTCAGATCTCAGAGCAGAATTGGACGCTGAGTCTCAGGCCCAGTCAAAGAGCCGAAGCTGACCCGAAGGCGCTGGGAGCTTTTCCAGTCGGAGGACGAGATCTGACATCTCATTGAGTGTTTTCTGAAGCTTTCCTTCGACATCTTCTGTTTTTAAAAAGAGCGCAAGATCGTCTTCAAGAGAGGTTGGAAAGAGTTGTTTTTCAAGAGACTCTCTGACAAAGGAGTCCCATAAGATCCGTGTCAAAAAATCAAATGACTCCCAAGGTGCAGGACTCTCATTGCGGATCAAAACCGGATGGCTCTGCTTTTCCTGATGCTGGCAAAACGCTTCAAACAGGACTTCTTTTTCTGAAACGCTCAACGTCTTTTCACGCGCAAAGATCTGACGGCTTCTTGATCTTAAGAGTTCAGCTTTTTTATCCTCTTGAAGAGTCATGAGATGGTCCCTGCGATCGAGCAGCGTGCGGTAATGCAACTCCAGCTGAAGACGTTCGTGGGCCGCATTTGACAAGGGAATCATGATTTCAGATTCCCTCCAAAACACCTTCGCGCAAGAGCGCACAATGTAGCTGAATCGTCAGATCTTCATATGTCCACCACTCATCCAGATGCGCGACTGCACAGTGAAACCGTCGAGCATATTCTTTCACTTGAGGATCTTTTTGACGAATGGCCTCTTGATACCGGTGCCATTCCGGCGTTTTCTCAGCCGCGGCATGATAAGCGGCCTCCGCACGATCACACCTCAGCTCCAGTTGCGTAATACTCATGGACCTTGTGGGTTCTTTTTCTAAAAGCTTTTCCTGTCTTTTTGTGAGCATCGTGGACTCCTCCCGGGTTCCTATTTAAACAGAATCAAGAGTCCCGCAAAGATCAGGAGCGCCGTTACCACATCACTGAATATCACGTGTCTTAAAGCTGCGTTTTACATCTCTCATTTCGCGCTTTTTTAAGATCAAAGATTCCGTGCAGTCAACACCTTCCGTCTCACGAAACATATCATTCCTTTTTGCATGACACAGAATAAAGCTTACGCGTTTGTAACCGAAAACTCGATAAAGATTCGATTACAATCAAACCTTTATTTTTTATGTGTTTATGACTATTTTTGTTTTGTAACCGATGTCTTATTTTTTACGGTTACAATTTTTGAGAAATATTTATAAAAGGGCTTTGAAGGATGTTTTATGAATTGTAACCGTTGTAACCGTATATATTATAATATTATATGGAAAATTTTTATTTTTACACGGTCACTCATCAAGTTTTTTAATATTTTTTCTTTTCTATAACTCTTATCTCTCGTCACGGTTACAACGGTTACAGATGCAAAAGCAGCCCTCAACACAGCAGAAAAGCTGAAAAAAATGTAACCGAGACGATCCGATCCTGGCAGTTACAAAAACAAAAACAGTCATCTACATAAAAAATAAGATTTGGCTGTAATCGAATCTTTGTCAGGTTTTTCAGTTACAAAAATCTGTTAAAACCAAAAAAAGCATACAATCTCGTGTTGCAAGGGTTTTTGTTTTATAACCGTTCGTTTTGAAGTGCTTACAACTTTATATTAGGATTAATCTTGTAGCTTCGCGTGAAATTTAAACCAAACTTTTCATTCACTTGTGTCGTATAACGATCTTTAAAGGGAGAAATCAGGATTTCTTTCTTTATGAAACGAAAGTGCCATTTTGTCGGCTCCTTTCAGCACTTCATCGTCCATCACATCCGGTAAAAATACAGTAGTATGTTCTCTTTCCGTTTTTTTCTTTAATCGAATCGGCACGCTTTGAAATCGGACGTGAGGTAAAAGATGTGTCTTTAAATGCTTCTGCTTCAAAACGATCCGATTCTTGATAAATGGAGATGTCACAGGTCTTTTCTCCACTTTTGGTAATTCATGGGGCAGGGTGCCTCCACGCGGTCTTCAATCCAGCTTTCAAGAGAGATCCCATCATCTCAAAGAGAGCACTTCCAGAGGCATTCCATGGCAAAATACCAGATCGATACAGTACTCGCCAATCGACATAAAAGTTCTCGCCCACACTGAATCTGCCCATCCGAGGTCTCGGTGACTTTCAAAGGGCTTCAAGATGCCTCTCTTTCCAAAAACGGATGTCTCATGAATCTTCATCTCAGTCTCTTCATGATCGGCTGTTGTCAGATGATGCAAAGCGCTTCCAGACATACGCCATAATGACGGTGGACAGCCTTTAGATGCAACACAAACTGATCCGGCGTTCAAACTCATGCGTATTAAAAGCACCTCACATCCAGCATCGCCTCTGCTCAATACACCTGACAGACTGTCCGGCGGTCTTTTCTTTTTTGACGTTCCTTAAATTGGTCTCAAACGGAATCTCACCTCCACTTAAAGACAGTTCTAAAACATGGCCATTATTTTCCGTTTTTAGCAGTTTGTTAGCTCTGTTTTGGTTTCTCCATTAGACAACATATAGGCCATGTTAACTGCGCATCCATACCAATAACTCATCAATCAAGAACGATTGCATCAATTCCAGCCGTATCGGAGGAACAAACATTTCAATCTTTAGCTGAGGGCTTTCTCATATTTTTTACAAAAAAAGGACTGCCGCCATTCAAGTACGTGAAATCTCAAAACGTCAGGGCGCCGTGAATACAATAGACGTGTTGCCAAAACAATTTTGTGAAAATCTACGAAGAATTCTGCTGCAAGCTTTCAGAGCATGAAAAATTACGCAAGTCCTAATGATAATGGAAATTTGCAGATCTGGGTCAATTCGAAGAACAAACGCCCAACCATTAGTGATTTGTCTCGGACATTGCATCGCTTAGAAAGCGCAAAGCTCCCCGTTGGTGAATGAGTTTCCCTCAATCCCAGATCCCAGCGTGACTCAGCCTATTTTCTGCTGGCTTGGTATTTTTCAGGCTCTGTGAACAAATTTCAACATAACCATATAAGCGTTGCCACAAAATTTTAAAAAGACATAAACACGTCTGTTGTTTTATCAAAGCGAGAAAATATCAAATCTGAAGTAGCACTGTTTTCCAAAAGAAGCACTCAGATGTCGTTGTAAGCATGTTTATCATAATCTCTGGGGTTTCGGTTTGAACGGGCATGGAACTCTTAACTTTGCATCTCTTTCTTCAAGCCACTCACAAACTGATTACTGTCATATCCTTTATCAGCGATGATTCCAGCATCTTCAGTGAGGGTGCAGCTTGCGTGATATCGTGTCTTTGCCCAGACGTGAGTGTAGAATTTCAGGGGTTTGCCAAGAGCGCCATTGCATGAATCTTGGTTGTAAATCACCTCTACTGCGACCCTAAAGCCTGATCCTCTCTACACTATCTTTACATATCCTGATGCACAAGCGTGACGCGAACGGATTGCATCAATCATGCAGATTCAAGTCTGGTTCTTTCTTACCCAATGCTCAAGGAAGCCACCCTGATCGCTCAAAGCTTAAAACGTCTATGAATTAATATAATATCCATACTGTTTGGGCAGTAAACGCCATTGACACCCTGTGCGACATATATACCAAATCCTTCAATAGATTTCCGTAGGCTGATTCATCTTTTGTGTGAGCCTTTTATACTGTTCAAAAAACAAAATAGTTTTCATGTCTGATCTTCAATGTAATAATTCATTCGGTAGATTTCTGTGTCGTTTAAACAGAGGAATGTTACCACCCCAGAAAAATATATATATTTATCAAAAATTTTGTTCACAGAGCCTAAAAACTCCTAACAAAGATTGGAGAGAGACTTGCAAATGCGATCTGTTTTCACAAAAGTCGCTCGTGAGTCTATTGTGCAGGAGAATGTTCATAACATTACGTTCTCAATAGATGAGCCCAAAGGCGCGTCTTGTACAATCGCCGGTGAACTCACTCTCTCAGTCCTGTCTCACACCAGAAGGTTATGGGGAGCTATGGAGTTTTCTATCATGACGACGCCAAATGACAACGACTCAGTAGTTCAAGTCTTTCGTCATTTGAGAAAACTCTGATTTGCAGCCAACTCCATGACTCTTGTAAACTCCTGCATAGAGTTTTAGGCAACAGCAAGGATTTGATGCCATCCTCCACACTCAACGATGAGCTGGCGCCCGTTGTTTCAAGCCGATCTGATCATTTCGCTCCCTCATCATGCAAAATATCAAAGGCAGTTTTGGGATACAGACCATCTGTACAAAAGACATTCCATAGTGCGGGGAAGAAGACCGCCCGTGAGCGTTTGTTTTGGCCAGCAACCATTGTAGGTAAAACCATGCGTGCGCTGTTGAGACGTCTATGCATTTGACTGGACACTATCCGGAGTGGTGGGAAGGATACCGTTTTGCGGAACATATTCAAGCTTGGGTTGTGGGTCCTTCGTGGGAGATCACAGGACAGCTTACAAAAGCAGTATTATCTGGGCGACACTCTCCGCAAGATCACGAGGTCTCGTGATCACTCACTGATCATCAAAGAAGACGGTATTGATGGAAATTCCCGAGGCCATCGCGCTCTCGTGCGTCATCGGACAGGCGGCATCTCAATCGTCTTTAAATCTTGATCAGGCACTGGACAAGTTTTCAGGCACTTTCGTAAGCATTGATTCATCTCGATGAAGAACTGGAGATTACAATCCTCAGTGTGCGATGCGAATTATGAGCACGCGCCTCAATACGGAATGATGATGATTTCGATGACGCCGCACAAAAGTCATCAAGAGACTTTGGATCGGTTCCAGGTGGACAATGGCAAATCCGGTATAGTTTCCAAAAACAAGCGCTTTTATCTTCAAGCGGGCTGGGAGGATGCACTGCATCTGAAGGCCCAAGAAAAAGAAGATTACATCAGTGGATCCAGTGATACTCAGATTGAAATCCGTACCCAAGGCACGCCGCGCACAGGCAGCGGACAAGTCTTTCGAGAATCGGAATCTCTCTATACACAAAGCGCACCTCGGTATGATGTGATGTCAACCTCATCCAGCATCTTCATTCCACCATCTTGTCAAATTCTTTATGGCGTACAGATGGCGGAATCCTCTTCAGGCACCTGGGGCATGGTTCTTGTCATCAAAGATCCTCAAGGCGTCATCATAGTGGTGAGCGACTATAAAGGATCCGATCAGCGCTTTGATGACCATGCGCAACGGCTCAAATCTCAACTGCCGTCCAGCTATGTCGGTGCCATTCCAGGTTTTGTATCTGTGCCAGATCATGAGGAAGAACGGTATCGTCTTTTAGAACAGTTGAGTCAGAACCATCATTTACGACTACAAGGCATGGAACCTCTCGCATCACGCGAATACGTGATTGATCAAATCCGCAAGATGATGAAAGAGGGCACTTTTAAGATTGTGTCCTTTGAAAAAGATGAAAAGCGTTATGGATGTGTGAATCTCATGAACGAGATCCGCAAGTATTCTCGAGATTTGAAAGGACGCATCATCGCGAGAAATGACCAATGCATCGAAGCTCTTTTGAGTGTGATGAACATTCTTTTGCATCATCAAAATATGGTGCAGACGGGAAGTGAATTGTGTGACGAGATGCCCCAATGGGACTACCGAAGATTCCGACACTTAAGAGACCGCCCCGCGTTGTATTTGCCACCTTATAAAGAGTGAGAACCAAAGAGGACATGATCTCCAGTCGCTCGTGTTCGCAGCTGTCTTTCTATCATCGTTGATGAATTGCTATCACGAGTTCATCCTGAACCTCAGATTCGACAAACCTGCATCTCTTGAAAAACTCAGTCATTTTATCATGTTTTCTTGAGAAGCGCGCCTAATTTGATCTTTCAAATCCTATTTGCTAAATTTTAAGTCAGGACTCTCTCGTGGTGAGAGAGGCACTTTTTAAGGGCAAGCTTATCATGGAAAAAAATCATCATCAGAACATCGGCGCAAAACAGCATTTTCAAGAGAAAACTGCTGCGTTTTGTGCTGCGCATTTTTTAAGGAATTTCCAATGGACTGAGAAAACACTTTGTGCAGAGCACAAAAGAAAGACTGAGAACAGCAATTTGCGTTTGAAGTTTGAGGATTGTGTGGAGGCTGCCTTCATTTCTGAAAACAGCCACACAGAATATTTGAAAATAATCAACACATCTACAGTCTCAAATGAGATGTGCGTCAAGGACAGCGACAGGAGGAGCGTTAAGCGCTTATATCCATATGCGCAAGACAAAAGCAGCTTTGTGCAGTCCTTCTTGAGCGCAGTCCAAGACCTTGAAACAGATGTGTTGATCCAAAGGAACAAGGAGAACACATATGTCTCAAATTTCCAAAAGAATATCACAAGGCTATAGCTGTACGGAAGCAGAATTTTTAAAGATTATTTCCCACCTGAGAGGCACTCAACAAGGCGCGGGATCTCACGCGCATGGCAACTGGAGCGTCCATTGTCCAGCACACGATGATCAAAAGCGCAGTGCGTCATTCAAATGGGAATCACCGGACAAACTCATTACCAAGTGCTTTGCGGGCTGTTCGCATCAGGCCATTATGGAAGCGCTTTTCGTGCAAGGTCTTGTCTCTGAAAGAATGTCCTCAAAAGACAAACCTTCCAAACCGGAGACCTCTTCATTCCAGGTCACACCTGCGCGTCTCAAGGCGCTCTGGGAAGCATGTGAAGTGAACACGGCCAGATCACCGGTGGAAGAGTATCTCACGCGTCGCATTCCAAACCTTGCTTTTCTGCCATCATGTGAATCAGTTCGATATCATTCCGCACTCCTGCATCGAGAAAGCGGCAAGGAGTTACCTGCCATGGTGTCTCGCGTGCAGTTTCAAAAGAGCGATCGTATCGCTATTCATCGGACGTGGCTGGATCCTAACACACACCAAAAAGCAGACGTGTCCAATCCTAAAATGATGATGGGCAGTGTGAAGGGCGGGGCTGTTCACTTAAGCTCTCACTCCAATCCAGAGATTTTAGCGATCGGCGAAGGCATTGAGACTATGCTGAGCTTCCATCATATGACAGGCATTTCGAGCTGGGCAGCGCTTTCAGCGAGCAATCTGGGTGTATGTGAGCTGCCCGCTTTGCCGAATGCACGAGTTCTGGTTATTGCCATTGATAATGACAAGAATGATGCCAGCCTCAAGAATGCAAGACGTCTTCAATCCAGAGCTTTGGCAGAAGGCAGGGTTGCTATTATCGTGAGACCGCCTCGTACTCTCATAAGTGAGCATTCAAAAGAAGGCACCGAAGAAAGCATTCAGGAGACCGCCTTTCAATTCAAGGACTTCAATGACATCGTCGCTCAACAAGATTGGCAAAGCCGAACTCTTGCCCACTGGATTGAATCACAGGATGGAGACGACATTTCTTGGATAGTTGAAAAGACCAATGATGTTGAGCGCATTTGTGAAAAGTTCTTGGAGGAACACACATCTATTTCAACACACTCCTCAATTGAAAGTGCTCATCAATCGCTGAGCTTTGATGAAGCCTTTGATCACATTCAAAACACGCGGCACAACATCTGTCTTCTGGGTGCAGGTGGTACTGGTAAAAGCACCTTGATCCAAAAACTGATGTCGGAAGGAGCTCTTTCCGGTCACACTGTACTCTTGGCACCGACAGGTCTTGCGGCACTCAATATTGGGGGTGAGACCATCCATAAGTTTTTCCATTTCTCTCCCGATATTACGCCGCATACGGTACGTGTTTCGAAAGACAAAATCTACCGAGAGATTGACACCATCATCATTGATGAGGTTTCGATGCTCAGAGCCGATCTCCTCGATGTGATTGATATCTTTCTCAAGAAGAATGGCAAGAGCAACACCAAACCATTTGGTGGTGTTCGCATGATCTTGTGTGGGGATTTCTTCCAGCTTCCGCCTGTGCTCAAGGATATTGATGTGAAAGAGTTTCAGGAGGGCGGATACAAAACGACGTATGCCTTTGGCGCGCGTTCTTTTGAAGGTATCGAATGTATTGAGATGAATCATGTCTTTCGTCAGAAGGATGAAGCGTTTTTGAATCTTCTGAAAAAGATCCGATGTGCGGATATTGAGCCTTGTGATCTGGCGCCTTTAAATGCGCGCGTTCAGGATCCCGAGATCTTCCTGCAAGAAGGGCTTGCGCCGTTGCTCACAACCACCAACAAAAAAGCGGACTCTTTCAATCAGGAAAAACTGGAGAGCATTGACGCATCAGCCTTTGTTTATGAAGCCAAACTCAAAAACTGGGACGGTCATGCAGAGCCTGCGCCACAAAACCTCATCTTGAAGACAGGTGCGCTGGTGATGTTTCTCAACAACGATCCCGCAGGCAGATGGGTGAATGGGACGTTTGGTGTGGTGAGCGATCTTTCAAAGTCTTCTATCACCGTGAAGATTGGAGAAACTGAAGTTGATGTCGAAAGACATACGTGGGAACGCAAATCAACGCGACTTCATAAAAAAGAGATCCAGCGCAAGACAGAAGGTGAGTTTACTCAATATCCACTCCAGTTGGCATGGAGTATCACCATTCACAAAAGTCAGGGACAGACGTTTGATCGTGTAGTGATTGACTGGGACAAGGGAACCTTTGCCGATGGACAAGCCTATGTGGCTCTGAGCCGGTGTCGGACGCTTGAAGGGATTTGTTTTCAGAGCTCGACATGGCCGGAGCATCTTTCTGTTTCAGAGGATGTGATCACATTTATGTCAGAAGCCAGAGAGACAGAGACGATTCAAAGCCATTCCCTGTCCTTTGAAGGCACTATTCACGATCAGGATGAAACGCTCTACTCTCATCAGGAAGACGAGAGTGACGTTGTAGATGAGGACAAACGCTTCAAAGTCAATGAGTACGGGATTTTTACTCGTGAATCAGGGAGTGCGCACTGGGTACAAATCCACGGGCATCCCTTACGGTTGCAATCGCGATTCCAGATGGAGGATGGGAGCGGATGCGGAAAGATCTTTGAGTTTGAAAATAAACCGTTTGGAAAGAAGAACTTTGTGCTTTTTGATCGTATGATTAACACAAGAGATTCCATTGAGATCCAAGAGGGACTCAGAGATCTGGGATACAAAACACCGCAAGATCCGGCGCAGATGAAGCTTTTGGTGCAGTTTTTAGATGCATGGGACACGCCTCACGTACTGACGCTCTCTGAAAAGACAGGTTGGGTGGGCCAGAAAAGCTTTATTTTAAATGGAAGATCTTATGGTGAGGAGACGGAGAGCTATATTTTCAAACCACGATCTTTTGCGATACCGCAGTATGAGATGAAAGGCACTCTTGAGGGATGGAAACAAGAGGTGGGGGTCTATTGTGAAGGCAACAGTCGTCTCATGCTCTATGTGATTGCCGCCCTCAGTGCCCCGTTTTTGAAGATCACCCATCGTCAAGGGTTTGGTGTGCACTTGTATGGCACATCGTCCGTTGGCAAGACAACAACATTGGAAGTGGCAAGCAGTGTGTTTGGCAGCAAGATCCACACATGGCGCACGACGGATAATGCGGCAGAAACGTTAGTCCTGCAATCGAATGATGCACCGTTCTTGATTGATGAGTTGGGACAGGCGGATGCGGGCAGTGCGTATAACATGGCCTATATGTTGTCTAATGGAGAAACCAAAAACAGAGCTAACAAACTGGGCAAAAACGGAAATACGGCTGTGAGTTTTAGAACTGTCTTTTTAAGTGGAGGTGAGATTCCGTTTGAGACCAAATTTAAGGAACGTCAAAAAGAAAAGACCGCCGGACAGTCTGTCAGGTGTATTGAGTTGAGAGCAGATGCTGGATGTGATAAAGGTGCTTTTAATACGGTGCATGAGTTTGGAACGCCGGATCAGTTTGTGTTGCATCTTAAAGAAGCCGTCCACCGTCATTATGGCGTGGCGTCTGAAGCGCTTTTGCATCATCTGACAACAGCCGATCATGAAGAGATCGAGATGAAGATTCGCGAGGACATCCGTTTTTGGAAAGAGAGGCATCTTGAAGCCCTTTTGAAAGTCACCGAGACCTCGGATGGGCAGATCTTGCGTGTGGGCGAGAACTTTGCGTTTCTGGCGTCGATTGGCGAGTACTGTATCGATCTGGGTATTTTGCCATGGAATGCCGGAAGTGCCTTTGAGATGATGGGATCTCTCTTTGAAAGCTGGATTGAAGACCGCGGAGGCACCCTGCCCCATGAATTACTGCAAGTGGAGAAAAGACTCAGACTTCTCATTTATCAAGAATCGGATCGTTTTGAAGCAGAAGATGAAGACATGACCTTTACCTCACGTCCGATTTCAAAGCGTGCCGGGATTCGATTGAAGAAAAAATCTGAAGAGAAAACATACTACTGTATTTTTACGGATGTGATGGACGATGAAGTGCTGAAAGGAGCCGACAAAAAAATGGCACTTTCGTTTCTCATAAAGAAAGAAATCCTGATTTCTCCTTTAAAAGATCGTTATACGACACAAGTGAGAATGAAAAGCTTTGGTTTAAATTCTCACGCGGGAAGCTACAAGATTAATCCTAATATGTTGTAAGCACTTCAAAACGAACGGTTACAAAAACAAAACCCTTGCAACACGAGAGTTTGTAAGGGTTTTTTTATGGTTTTAACAGATTTTTGTAACCGAAAACTCGATAAAGATTCGATTACAGTCAAATCTTTATTTTTTATGTGTTTATGACTGTTTTTTGTTTTTTGTAACCGCTTGTAATCGGACGTCTCGGTTACATTTTTTTTCAGCTTTTCTGCTGTGTTGAGGGCTGTTTTTGCATCTGTAACCGTTGTAACCGTGATTTGAGAGATAAGAGTTATAGAAAAGAAAAAAATATTAAAAACTTGATGAGTGACCGTGTAAAAAATAAAAAAATTTTCCATATAATATTATAAATATATACGGTTACAACGGTTACAATTCATAAAACATCCTTCAAAGCCTTATAAATACTCAAAAAAATTGTAACCGTAAAAAAATAAGACATCGGTTACAAAAAACAAAAAATAGTCATAAACACATAAAAAATAAAGGTTTGACTGTAATCGAATCTTTATCGAGTTTTCGGTTACAAAACGCGTAAGCTTTATTCTGTGTCATGCAAAAAGGAATGATATGTTTCGTGAGACGGAAGGTGTTTTCGACTGCACGGAATCTTTTGATCTTAAAAAAAAAGCAAGGAAATGAGAGGGATGTAAACGTGTTTTTAAGACACGTGATATTCAAAGGGATCTGATGGAGGGCGTCTTGGGAAAGTCAGAGTATATTTTCCAATTGACAGGCTCTCCTCTTTAAGAGGAAAGTTCTACAGTGGGATTGACTCATGGAGACATCAATCCGCACTGTAGAGATGAGAAGATTTATCTAAAATGTCGATGTGGTGACTTCGACACCTTGAAAACAGACCGGCAAGAGTTGTTTTCAAGCCAATATTTCTTCTCGATGTTCGGAAAGGCTCTGAACATAAGAGGACTTTACAGGACTCTGATGAGAAGATCAAATCACGGGGGACGCCAGAAAAGGCCTTCCCCTTTTTTGTTGTGGCAACTCCAAAAGGCTAGGAATCTCTTGGAGTTGGAAGAGTCTCTGTTTCTTTTTAAAGCCTTCATTTTGGGTAGAATCCTTGTGCGTCTCTTGAGGTCTCTTGTGTGGATAATTTTCGATTGACAGGCGAAAGAGGATCTATACACTAAAACAAGAACGAAACATACGCGATATAAGATGTCAGGAGGTCCTGATGGCACCTACAAAAAAAGAGCCGACAAAGACAGTTCGCAAAACTCAAAAGGCGAAGACGACAACGCCTGCGCTCAAGACCAAGGGCGCGAAGATGCTCACACTGTCTCTTGAGAATCTCGCCTTTCTCAAAACCATCCAAGGACAATCTCTTTTTGTAGATACGCTTTTAGATCGCTGTCGCACACAAGAAACTTTATCAGGATCTCAGCGCACAGCTGAACTTGTGGATCGGTATTACGCTCTGACAGGTGTTCTCCCTGAAAAGGCCTATCAGAAATTTCTGCAAAAACGCATTGCTCTTTTAGAGAAGAATCGGACGCAAATGAAATCCCCGTCTTTGGCCGGTAGTCATCTCTCGGGCTCCGCTTTTCTAAAGCTTGATCAGGCCTTAGAACACCTTCAAGCAGAGAACGCCACAAAAGACCTCAAACAGGCTGTCACCTATGGTGTGATGTTTCGGATGACGGGCTGCAATCAACAAACGATCCGCAATTGGTTCCAGGCGAGAAAACAAGATATTGCAGCTTATCACAAGAGTCTCGGCGTGGAGGATCCTGGGATTCATAATCGTCAGGTGGCCGTTGTGGAACGCGTGCGGCGTGCCCAAGCTTTACGCGAGAGCCGCACCTCCCAAGAAGATAACTCACAAGGCGAGACCGTATCATGTCAGAAACTTCCTTTGTCTCCCCTTTAAGCTATTTACCGCCCAATCAGTTTCAAGTGTTTGAGAGAGATCTTAGAGCTATCTCAACCTCTGAAGAGCAGATCTTGGCCCTGGTGCACAAGACCCAAGAGCGATTGCGCCGTGAATATCCTAATCTCAAGAGTCTCAGGCGTATTTTGACGCATTACCGCAACATTTGTCGCAAAGTGCTCTCAGGGGATCTCCTGAGAGGAGCACTGGGAGTTCTGAATCTCAAAGATCAGGAGATTGTGTTTTTAAACACGAATTATATAGAGACGGTGGCGCAAGAACACCGCAACTTGCGTCCTCTTCAGAATTATCTGGAGATGATCAAACATGCCGAAGATCTGCTCATTACCCGTCGTCCTTTGGATTGGGTCTTGGGATTGTGTTTTTTAACAGGACGCAGAGCCGCTGAGATTGGATCGACCGCGTGTTTTGGCGTTGTGGACGCCGATCACGTTCGGTTTTCAGGTCAGCTGAAGACCAAGACGCGAGAATCTCGTCCTTATGTCATTCCGGTTTTGACGCATTCAAAACGTATCACGGAGACCTTGGCGACTTTACGCAAAGAAAAGCCACGCTGGTTAGATGATCCTCGTTACTTTAAAGACAACACGTCCTCACCTTTATCTCAAAAGGTGAAAAAGCAGTTTGGGGAGTTCATTTTAAATCCCCGTGTGAAAGATCTTCGGGCAGCCTATGCGGAGGTGGCTTATCACCGGTTTGGATCTGAGGAGATTGCAAAATCTCGTTTCTTTTCAGATATTTTGGGTCATGGAGAAAACGATATTGTCACAGGCCAATCTTATCTGGACTTTTATCTGGCGTCTTGATTTTACAGATATCTCCGCAAGTTCTAAACTGTCGCACAAGACAAAGTAAGGTTGCAATCTGATGAGGTTCAAAAAACGACGCAAACGCATCACCCAGGCTCCGTCATTGATATTGACGCCTTGGGCTTTTGAGGAGAAGAGTCGACCGCTCTTACAAACTTATCCAAACCTAACCATATTTTACTAAAGTTACGCATGGTGTTGTATTCCTGATTCAACGCAGGTAGTTTCACTTATTTGACGAGCAAATGAGCCAGAGCTTCCCACTCCACAGGCATAAGTTTCGGGCGAGCTGCCCGTACATAAACGTTGTAAATTAAGGGCTGCATTCACATCTCTGTCATGAGATTGGTTGCAATGTGGACACGTCCAATGTCTCTCCGACAACTTTAAATCCGCATAAACACATCCGCAGCTATGGCAGAGCTTGCTTGACGGAAAGAACCGATCAGCAACAAAAATTTGAGCATTATAGAGACCTGCCTTATATTCCAATTGACGCCTGAATTCATAAAAAGACTGATCTAAAATATGTCGAGCTAATTTTCTGTTCGCTGACATACCTTTGACATTTAGGTTTTCAATGCCAATTTCATGATGATTCAGGACAATATCGGTTGTTGCCTTATGGAGATAATCACGTCTGATATTAGCGATTCGGGCGTGAAGACGTGCCAGTTTTTGAGTATGCTTTTTAAAATTCATACTCTTTTTATCTTTACGAGATAGCTGTCGAGAAGATCGTTTTAACTTCTTCAGCAAAGCGGTATGTGCCTTTGCTCCCTCAACAACCATGCCATTGGATAAAGTTGCCAGTTTTGTAATACCCAAATCCACACCCACAATACCTTGGTTCTTGCGTACATGAGGCAGTTTGTCTATTTCAACACTGATGGATGCAAACCATCGGTCTGCAACTCTTGAGATCGTCAAGGATTTTATTTGTCCTTGAAATCTCAAATTCTCTGTTATTTTGACCCATCCCAAACAAGGAATTTGAATCTTTTTACCTGTCACACGAATGGCAGACTCTCCTTTTTGGGGCGGACCATTGTCCGCTCTAAAGCTATCCCTGATTCCTTTCTTTTTAAACTTGGGATATCCTCCCTGTTTGCGGAAAAAGCGGTTAAAAGCTGATCCTAAATTTTTGATGGCTTGTTGAGGGGCATTTTTAGTGACCTCTTGCATCCAAGGATATTCTTCCGCCTTACAAGCATTGAGAAGTTTACGCAGGCTTATTTCTGTAGGCTTCTCACCATTCTGGTATTGTTTCTTCCATTGATCTAAAGCCCAATTATAAGCAAAGCGTGCAACACCGCAGGCTTTTCTAAAATAAGTCGCCTGCTTATTATTTGGCTTCAATTCTACTTTATGAACTAACAGCATCGTAGGCTTCTTTCAGACCTTCCAATAATTTCTTGTTCTTTTTACTTCTCGCACCATACAATCTGGCCGAAAAAACAGTGATAATTTCCAACACATCTTTGGCGAGTTCCTCTTCAAAAGAGGGTTCTTTCCCTTGATTGATAATCACAACTTCTACCTGATTCATCTCACAAATGGAAAAGATTAATTCTGCTCCAAATCTTAACAGCCTGTCTTTATGGGTTAAAACCAATCGACCTGCTTCTCTGTCTAAAATGGCACTAATCAGGATCTTCAGACCCTTTTTGTTGTAATTCATACCACTGCCAAGATCCGCAATGGTCTCAAACTTCCAACCTTGAGCTGCACAATACATCTCAAGGACTTGTTTTTGTCTTTCCAAATCCTGCCGTTGATCGTGACTGGAAACACGAGCATAGCAAAGCGTTTTTCTATCTATCTTTTCAGTGCGAACAAGATGAGGGCGCAAGGCAGATAAAGGATAACGTCTTTGTCCTCCCGCTGTTCTTTCGGGAACAAGGCGACTCTCTTTTTCCCATCGCCTTAATGTGCCATTTGACACTCCAAGAATACGACTGGCTTCTCTGATACTCAATAACTTATCCATAATTGGATAACTATATACAAGTTTAGATAGGTTTTAAAGAGCAGTTATTAACCCGTATTGAGAGGCGCGTGTGCTCATAATTCGCATCGCACACTCCTCGAGGATTCTGTAATCTCCAGGTTCTTCATCGAGATGAATCACGTTTACGAAAGTGCCTGAAAACTTGTCCAGTGCCTGATCGTAAGATTTAAAGACGAGATTAGAGATGCCGCCTGAACGATGACGCACGAGAGCGGTGCTGATGGCCTCGGGAATTCCACTCAATACCGTCTTCTTGATGATCAGTGAGTGATCAATGAGACCCGTGATCTTGCGGAGAGTGTCGCCCAGATAATACTGCTTTTGTAAGCTGTCTCGTGTGATCTCCCGCGAAGGACCCACAACCCAAGCTTGAATAGGTTCCGCAAAACGGTATCCTTCCCACCATTCGGGATAGTGTCCAGTCAAATGCATAGACGTCTCAACAGCGCACGCATAGGTTTTACCTACACGGTTGCCGGCCAAAAACAAACGCTCACGGGCGGTCTTCCCCGCACTATGGAATGTCTTTTGTACAGGATGTGGTCTGTATCCCAAAAACTGCCTTTGATATTCTTGCGCGATGAGGGCGCGAAAATGATCAGGATCGGCTTGAAACAATCGCGCCAGCTCATCGTTGAGGTGTGGAGGATGCATATCAAATCCTTGCTGTTGCCTAAAACTCTATGCAGGAGTTTACAAGAGTCATGGAGTTGGCTGCAAATCAGAGGCTTTCCTTAAATGTGACGAAAAGACTTGAACTATTTTTGAGTCGTTGTCATTTGGCGTCGTCATGGATAGAAAACTCATAGCTCTCATAACTTTCTGGTGTGAGACAGACTGGAGAGAGTGAGTTCACCGGTTGATTGTACAAGACGCGCTCGCGGCTCATCTATTGAGAACGTAATGTTATGAACATTCTCTTGCACAATAGACTCACGAGTGATGCACTTTTGTGAAAAAACAGATCGCATTTGCAAGTCTCTCCAATCTTTGCTTTGTGAGTGTTTTTAGAAAATGCATCGCTCGTGCAGAAAATAGGCCGAGTCACGCGATCTGGGATTGAGGAAACTCATTCACCAAACGGGGAGCTTTGAGTGCCTCTAAGCGATGCAATGTCCGAGACAAATCACTCAACAGTTGGGCGTTTGTTCTTCGAATTGACTCCAGATCTGCAATGACATCATTGAGCTGACGTGTTGTGGTTTGAGAATTGGAAGCGATGTTACGGTTGAAATGGTTGCCGTTCTGGCGTAAAGACAGGTTAGTCATTTGCAGCTCTCCTTCAAGAGTTGTGAGTGATGAGTGGCGTTGGGAAATTACTAGTTTCCTAATGCCACGCTGAGGTTACGATCTGATCCGCGCGACAGTCAACACAAAAAATCACGACACTCGAAAAAAGTGAGAGAAACAGAGCCTTTGCGAGGCTTTAAGTGACCGAAATCCTCAAAAATGATAGGTCAAAAAGTGCTATCTGCTCAAAACCTTGTCAAGTTTTTATCCGCCTTTGAGACGTTAAGTCGGCCATACTATCGAGATGGAAAAATTCGGATGACTTTTTTGCGCACCTTCGCTAGAGTGAAGTCTCATATTTTTATATTTCTTTGTTAAGCCTTATATGTAAATGAAACTTCAGCCCTCTTGAAAAAGAGGGTTATTTTTTTGCGTCGATCGCAATTCAGCAGATATCTTGTGATGAGCCTCAAATTGAGGTAAACAGAAACAGTATAACTTTTAATGGAGACACTCATGACCAAAATTCAATTCGCATTCGTAACTTTACTTTCTGCTGTTGCAGCTCAAAATCTGTCTGCTGTTGATCTTAAGGTGATTAACGATACCGGTTCACCCGTTAATGTGTTTGTCAGAGGGCGAGATGCATCAACATTTTATCTGGAAACAGTTCCTCAAAACACAACTCATCACGTTGCGGTTTCTTCAGAAAAACTGGAAAATAAGCCAATATTTGAAGTGATTTCCGCTAAGAATGATACCAATATTCCAGACTGGAAACTCTTGAGTGGAACGTGTTTCAATCTTGATTCTACTAAAGATCATACAATTCTGATTGAAAACAGCACATTAGGAATTGCAACCAGCTGCAAGATTGTTGAATAACCGATTTGTTAAAGCGAGGTATTTTTCTCCCAACTTTAGCTTCTAGAAATGGGAGCTTTTTTGTTGTCGACATTTTTAAAATGAGAGTTTTAAGTTAGCAGCTAGTTAGCGTCACTTTTTTAGCTGACTACTATATTTTTCTTCGTAGAGGCTTAACGCTTTTTCTAAGATCTCAACAAGAAGAACGCCTTCATGAAGTGCCAACTGACGAATTCTCTCATCCCAATCAGGTGTCACGCGCGTTGCAAACTGCACCGTTCGTTTTGTGCGACGTGCACTTCGTCCATCAATACGTCCATCACGTTTTCTTTTTAATTGAGAATCTGAAATAGCCAACACTGGCAAAGGAGCGATCTCTGGAGCTGTTAAATTGTGACTCGCTTCTTGCAATGGAGGTGGTTCCCCCAATATTGAGTGACGTTGAGTTATCTTTTTGAGTTTCGAGACATCAGCCATATGTAGGAATCCTATCTATTAATGATTGAATCAAAGCATTAGATTGTTTGTTGAGTTTAGAATAATAGGTTTCAGTAATCGCCTTTCCTCCATTTTGTGCCTGACGATAAGCAGGTCTATCTCGTAGAAAGCCCTCTAGCACGTGATATCCAGCTTTCTCTAGATATCTACGAGCAGAGCTTTCCTCAGCTGCAGTACCAACTCGATTGAGAGAAAACACCAAACGTTCATGAGGTATGCTTTCATTGATCAAGGCATGAAACTCGCGCACAGCAGGAACAAGATCATCTCGGGATGTCCCGGACGGTTGCACAATCAAATTAGCTGCGCTTGCTATTTCAAGCGTGGCCTGACTCGTGCGAGCAGGTCCATCAATGATCAAAAGATCAAAACCTTCACTCGCCGCCAAAGCGTGAGATGAACTTGAAAACGCTTCCACAGAAATCGTTGGCTCAATCCCTCGAGAAAGTCGCAAACGATGCCAATCGACAGAAGTTCCTTGTTGAGTATCCAAATCCGCTATCTTGACATTGACCCCGCCAAACGTGGCCTCACGTGCTAATGCGCGCGCCAGAGTTGACTTTCCAACTCCTCCCTTCTGCGAAACAAATGCGACGATTACCGTCATGCGACAGACTCCCAGTTGATAAAAACTAAAATCTATTTATAAGATATCCGCTATATAAATCAACTATAACATCTAGCGGCTAGGTTTTGAACCTCAGCTCTTCATAAACCGCTGAGAATTGAAACTCAGAGTCAATCTGCCCAGAAGCTGCGAAGTATTCTAGCGCGTTTCGGGTGTCTTAGCTTTCGTAATGCCTTCGCTTCGATCTGACGTATACGTTCCCGTGTCACACCAAAGATAGCACCCACCTCTTCAAGAGTATAACTGGTGTCCATCCCAATCCCAAACCGCATCCGCATGATTCTTTCCTCTCGCGGGTTGAGAACTTCAAATATCCGTGTTGTGGCCTCTTTTAAGTTTGTCGCAATCACGCCTTCCAAAGGATCTTTGGCATTGGTGTCTTCAATGATATCTCGCAAATATCCTTCTTCTCCTGATCCAATGGGCGTATCGAGACTGACAGGCCCTTTTTCAATTGCCAAAATTTCCTGAATATGTGAGAGAGATCCTTCAATTTTTTGAGCCAGCTCCTCAGGCGTTGGATTGCGACCCAGCTCTTGAAACAGGGAATGTGAGACTTTCCTGATCTGAGAAATCTTGCTTTCCACATGAACAGGAATCCGGATCGTTCGCACTTTGTCCTGAATCGCACGAGTTATGTGCTGTCGAATCCACCATGTTCCATAAGTCGAGAACTTATGCCCCCGGCGATAGTCAAACTTATCGACAGCCTTCATCAAACCAAGGTTTCCCTCTTGGATCAGATCTAAAAAGGACATCCCGCGATTCATATATTTTTTGACAATCGAGATCACCAACCGCAGGTTGCCTTCGATCATTGCTTTTTTCGCGCGCATCATGTCGCGTTCGCCTTTTTGCACTCTTCTCACGATGTGAGTGAATTGGGCAAGAGGTATCCTCAACTCGATTTCAAGAGATTCCAGCGCTTGGCGGAGAGAGACCACTTTTTCTCTCCGATCCTCAAGTGGCTTGTTCTCTGCGCTGGATGGTCCGTCAACAGGCTCAATGTGCAGGGAGTCACGCGGGTCCTCCTCCGCAGAGACAACAGGAGAAGCAGATATGGCGTCTCTACCTTCTGTCAGCGTGAGCAGCTGACCTTCAAGGTCCATCCGTCTGCGATTGAAGACATCTAGTTGATCTTTCAACTGCGCAATCCGATCTGACCTTAAATGAAGACTCTCACAGAGTCTGATCAGTTCGGCTTTGTGCGGTGTCTCCGGTATAGAAGACGGTGAATTGTTTTGAAAAGATCCTGGTTGATATGGATCGTGAAAGGCATTGTGATACGTTTCTTCAATCTTGCTCAAGATCTCCAGTGTCACAAATCCTAAAGACTGATGAAGGGTGCGATAGGGAAGTGTCGTCTCTTCAGTCTCCGTGTCCGTATCTGATGCCTCATCCTCATCACCAGCATCGGGAGCGGGTTCGGTGTCCTCAGGATTGAACTCATCCTCCTCCTCATCTTCAGATAACGGTTTAGGCCGCGCCGCCTCTACATCAATGAAGCTTTGAAGAAAGATTTTCTGATTTTTCAGTTCCTCACCCCAAGCGATAATTTGACGAATCGTCAAAGGCCACTCATAGAGCGCGTGTTCCATCATCTCCCGTCCTTGGATAATCTCTTGACTGAGTTCTATTTCTTGAGATTGTGAGAGCAGACCCAAGCGACCCATCTCATTCAAGTAAAGACGCACGGGATCCTCCGCAGCAACCGCTCTTTTGCGATGAGATGTGTCCTCATCATCGGCTCTGTCAAAACCACTGCCATCTTCTCTGGGCTCTCTTTCCTCAACCTCAACGCCCATGTCAGAGAGTGCCACCAACACCTCCTCTAAGGGAACAGAAGGGGCGCGCCGGGAGACAATCTTGGCCACATCTCTCTCCTGAATGACACCACCCGTATCCGCGCGTCTGATTAATTTTTCCATCTCTGAAGACGACAACACTTGTGTCACAAGATCTATCGTCTCTTCGGCTTCTGAGCTCAGATCCGTCTCAGTTTGCGTGATTGTTTCGTCTTGAACATCGTGCCTGTTTGTCATTACTGCACACCTCCGCTGACCTGTACCTCTTCCAGCAATGGAATGAGGTTTTTGTATCCCCACCTCAGGTAATCAACTATCTCATCTGAGGAGATCATAAACCAGTCCACACGTCTGGAGCGGTTAATAGCATTTTCGATCTCTTGAAACGAAACCGCCTCCAAAACACGCTGCGGTTTCCAACCGTAAGCAAAACGGAGTAACGGCGTTTCGGTTTTGGCTTGAATCTCATAGAGCTGCTTGAAATACGAATGATTGTCTTTTGTCATCAGCTCCACCGTATCTTTAAAAACGCACTGATGAATCTCGTGCTTTTGTCTCTCTGTCAATCCAAAAAGCTTTCGGTCATTTTCAAAAAAGACTTTGGCAAGCGGTGTGTCTTGATGCGCAAAGGCTTCAAGATCGACCTCTCGATTGTCTGCACTGACGCACGCGCAAATCAAGTCCCAGTTGAGTTGATTGATGTCTTCCAAGACTTCCTCAATCTTTTGTGTTGCAATCACATTCGCGCTATAGATCACTGTCATATCCTGGAGCCACTGAACTCCTTTTCTATCCTCGTAATCAGGAAAATAGTCTTGATAATCCACGAGTTACGCAGTTTGCAGGAGAAGAGAGAAGAGATAAGGTGAGAGGGAATATTTATTAAATGAGAAGAAATGATGTCTCGACACAAATGCACAAAATCACTTTATCGTTCATTTTTACAAGCCAGCAGTGTGCGCTATTCAGGGTTGGCACTTTCGGAGGTGTCACCGATTCCATTGTCGCATGACAGCGTCAATCGATGGTTGAGTTCTAGTGCATTGCGTCCGAGCGGAGTGTGGAATCTTACTCAATCTCTTATTAACAAGAAAGAACCTTGTTTTTTAGTATGTGACGATACAATTTTGGATAAAAATCGGAGCGAGAAGATAGAGCTTGTGCATTATCAGTATTCTGGGAATGCCCATGATGTTATTGCGGGGATAGGTCTTGTCAATTTGGTATGGCATGGCCTGAGGAGTCATGACTCTATTCCTGTTGATTATCGTATTTATGATAAAGCCAGCGATGGCAAAAGCAAGAATGACCATTTCAGGGAAATGTTAAAGCTGGCTCAAGACAGAGGGATAAATCCGGATGACGTGGTTGCAGACGCTTGGTACTCGAGCTTGAATAATCTGAAGGCCATTGAATCCATAGGCTGGACATGGGTGATGGGGTTGAAGAAAAACAGGAAAGTGAATCGTGGAGAAACTCTTGAAAAGCTGGACATTCCAGATGAAGGACTGAAAGTTCACTTACGCGGATATGGATGGATTACTGTTTTCCGGTTTGTTGCCAAAAACGGTCGCACGGATTATATCGGAACCAATAGGGATAATCCCTCTCGTGATCATATTGAACTGGTCATGAAATCGCGTTGGAAAATCGAAGTTTATCATCGGGAATTAAAGCAAACATGCGGTCTTGAACGCTGTCAGTCTCGCACGGGACGAGCCCAAAGAAATCATATATTTCTTGCCATTTCGGCTTGGATTCAAAGATTTAAAAGACGACTTGCTGGAGGCTTCTCTTTTTATCAGCAGCAGTGGGATGTTATTAAGCATGATATCTCTAGAGAAATAACAAAACTCATGTCTTTCGCTTAGATTCCCACCCTTTTGCTGCAAACTGCGTAACTCGTGTAATCATATTGTGCTTTCAATTCTTCAAGAATTGCCTCATTTCGCTGGATTTCTGTCCTGAGCTCTGAGATTTCTGCCCAGATCTCAAGATCTTTAGCGGCCATGCCAGAGGCTGCTGGACTTGAGCGTGTACTCGATTCTGGTTTAATCATGTTTTTCACCTGGCGAGACTCCTTTCGGCTTTATTTGCGCTCTGAGCGATGAAATGGCGTTTCTTGGTGGGGGAGGAGGTGACTTCACCAAAAACCGCTCTTAAATCGCAAAATATCGAGAGAGTGATCATGTTATGCCTCATACCCTGCGCCGGTGTTGTCTTGAGAACACGTTGCTTCCTCCTCATAGTCGCTCAAAGCGTCTCGCGTGCCATACTCTTGGGCAATCCACTCCTCATCAAAGAGCGCTTGTCGGGTCTCAAAATGGTCGTCTTCACAGGGATCTCTGAACTCTTCCCATCTCTCGTCTTCAAATGTGACGTCGTCTTCTGGTCGAAGGTCTTCGGAATCAACCTGATCTTCCAGTGGGATTTCAGTTTCTTGAGAGGATACTGTCTCAGCGGAGGCGTTCTCTTGGCATGAGTGGAGAGAAGAGGATGCAGCATCTGCCTTTGCGCAATCCATCCGGCCTAACGCCTCTTGCTGGACATTGAGAACCTCAAGGGCATTTGTGATCTCAGCCAATCGCGCCTCCACACGTTCTTCGAGAAGCTTTCGTTGGACAGCCTCATCGATATCCTCTGGAAACAAGCGTGGTCTTGCAAAGTCCGCCAAGGTCGACTCCCACATCAAACGATCCAAAAGACTCAAGCCTTGCCAGGGCGTCTGACAATCCGAAGTTTCAATCTTTTGACCTTGTGCTTCTTGGGCCTTCACAAACTCAGGAAACAGTTTCGTTTTGTCCTCTTCACTGGTCTCGGCAACGGCTTTTCTGAGCGCCGCTTCGCGAGATTCCTGAATCTCGGCAGGGAGCTCCTCTTTGCGGCTCAAAAGGGCTTGTCGTTGGTCGATCAGTTCCTTGTGACGGGTCTCTATTTGGAGCTCTGCTTCTGTTTTAGGAATGAC
Source organism: Candidatus Bealeia paramacronuclearis (assembly GCF_035607555.1). Classification (NCBI taxonomy): domain Bacteria; kingdom Pseudomonadati; phylum Pseudomonadota; class Alphaproteobacteria; order Holosporales; family Holosporaceae; genus Candidatus Bealeia; species Candidatus Bealeia paramacronuclearis. Next base: position 35,924 of record NZ_JAVHWZ010000005.1, read on the forward strand.
ACGATGGGTTAATAACTTCTCTTTAAAACCTATCTAAACTTGTATATAGTTATCCAATTATGGATAAGTTATTGAGTATCAGAGAAGCCAGTCGTATTCTTGGAGTGTCAAATGGCACATTAAGGCGATGGGAAAAAGAGAGTCGCCTTGTTCCCGAAAGAACAGCGGGAGGACAAAGACGTTATCCTTTATCTGCCTTGCGCCCTCATCTTGTTCGCACTGAAAAGATAGATAGAAAAACGCTTTGCTATGCTCGTGTTTCCAGTCACGATCAACGGCAGGATTTGGAAAGACAAAAACAAGTCCTTGAGATGTATTGTGCAGCTCAAGGTTGGAAGTTTGAGACCATTGCGGATCTTGGCAGTGGTATGAATTACAACAAAAAGGGTCTGAAGATCCTGATTAGTGCCATTTTAGACAGAGAAGCAGGTCGATTGGTTTTAACCCATAAAGACAGGCTGTTAAGATTTGGAGCAGAATTAATCTTTTCCATTTGTGAGATGAATCAGGTAGAAGTTGTGATTATCAATCAAGGGAAAGAACCCTCTTTTGAAGAGGAACTCGCCAAAGATGTGTTGGAAATTATCACTGTTTTTTCGGCCAGATTGTATGGTGCGAGAAGTAAAAAGAACAAGAAATTATTGGAAGGTCTGAAAGAAGCCTACGATGCTGTTAGTTCATAAAGTAGAATTGAAGCCAAATAATAAGCAGGCGACTTATTTTAGAAAAGCCTGCGGTGTTGCACGCTTTGCTTATAATTGGGCTTTAGATCAATGGAAGAAACAATACCAGAATGGTGAGAAGCCTACAGAAATAAGCCTGCGTAAACTTCTCAATGCTTGTAAGGCGGAAGAATATCCTTGGATGCAAGAGGTCACTAAAAATGCCCCTCAACAAGCCATCAAAAATTTAGGATCAGCTTTTAACCGCTTTTTCCGCAAACAGGGAGGATATCCCAAGTTTAAAAAGAAAGGAATCAGGGATAGCTTTAGAGCGGACAATGGTCCGCCCCAAAAAGGAGAGTCTGCCATTCGTGTGACAGGTAAAAAGATTCAAATTCCTTGTTTGGGATGGGTCAAAATAACAGAGAATTTGAGATTTCAAGGACAAATAAAATCCTTGACGATCTCAAGAGTTGCAGACCGATGGTTTGCATCCATCAGTGTTGAAATAGACAAACTGCCTCATGTACGCAAGAACCAAGGTATTGTGGGTGTGGATTTGGGTATTACAAAACTGGCAACTTTATCCAATGGCATGGTTGTTGAGGGAGCAAAGGCACATACCGCTTTGCTGAAGAAGTTAAAACGATCTTCTCGACAGCTATCTCGTAAAGATAAAAAGAGTATGAATTTTAAAAAGCATACTCAAAAACTGGCACGTCTTCACGCCCGAATCGCTAATATCAGACGTGATTATCTCCATAAGGCAACAACCGATATTGTCCTGAATCATCATGAAATTGGCATTGAAAACCTAAATGTCAAAGGTATGTCAGCGAACAGAAAATTAGCTCGACATATTTTAGATCAGTCTTTTTATGAATTCAGGCGTCAATTGGAATATAAGGCAGGTCTCTATAATGCTCAAATTTTTGTTGCTGATCGGTTCTTTCCGTCAAGCAAGCTCTGCCATAGCTGCGGATGTGTTTATGCGGATTTAAAGTTGTCGGAGAGACATTGGACGTGTCCACATTGCAACCAATCTCATGACAGAGATGTGAATGCAGCCCTTAATTTACAACGTTTATGTACGGGCAGCTCGCCCGAAACTTATGCCTGTGGAGTGGGAAGCTCTGGCTCATTTGCTCGTCAAATAAGTGAAACTACCTGCGTTGAATCAGGAATACAACACCATGCGTAACTTTAGTAAAATATGGTTAGGTTTGGATAAGTTTGTAAGAGCGGTGTCGATGATACTGAAGCTGATGTCGGAAATCCGTAAGATTGCTCTTGTGTGTTTTGATCTGACACGGTCTGTCTCCTCGTGTTGTTTTCAACGGTTTCAAAAGTTTTGATTGTCTTCATCGCGATATCAAGTCACTTTTTTAACAAAGCGCATATTTTTTGTCTTGAGTGGTGTCACTCTCACATCTCTTTTGATCAATCAGAGACAGAAAACTCATTGGAGTACACACTTCAAAAACTGACACCTCATATGCTGAGGGGATGTACGTCAGTCCCAAGATTTCATGTAAAGCTTTGCGAAACTCAATGTTTTCCCAAGAATTAACGCTAATTGCGTCTTGAGTTGCATGAAAATTGATTGTCATTTTTTGAGTCAGCATCTCAGGAGTTCCTTTCTCAGAGGTTGCAATAGCTTTCGGAGTGTCTTCAGGTGCAGTCGCAGAAGTGTCTTGTGCAACGTCGCCCAGTGCCATGCCACGATACTGCAGAGCAAGTTCTGCGAGTTCTTGCTCAACCTCCCGCAATCGATCTGCCGTTTTTTCTTCAAGAAGCTGCCGTTCAACCTCTTCCGTCACGTCGCCTTGAAACAGCGATTTTGAGATCCATTGAGACAAAAATGAAGTCCACAACAAACCATCCAGATAACTCAGCTGATCCCAAGGCGTCGGGTTGGTTTCCGTTTGCAGCGAATTTCCCTTTTGGTTTTCGTCTTCAACAAACATCAAAAACACATCCGCTTTTTGGGCGTCAGTGAACTCACAAACGGCTTGTCTCAAAAGCGCTTCTCTCGCGTAGAGGATTTCTGACGTCAATGTGTCCTTGCGGTTGATCAAAGTCGCGTGTTGTTCTCTCAGTTGGTGTTGTCTGAACTCAATGCGTTGCTGTTTTTGGTATGTCCCTATCATCATAAACGAAACCTTTTTTGTTCAGGATGTTTTCGAGGTTTTCAGACTTCAAAACCCATGACAGATAAGCCCCATTCCATTTGGAGCCGCCTTCTCCCATGAGATATTTTGAGCGTGCAATGCGAATGCAAATTGCGCCCCACTTTTCAAGGTCTCCGCTACAATAAGTGTTGAGTGTCGCTTCCATACGTTGCGCGAGATCTTTTGTGATGGTTTGACTATCTCCTTCTCCTATCGGTTTTCCGACCCAGGTCTTCCAAATGGAAAGCATGCTTTTGCCGATTTCTGAGAGTGTGTAGATTTGTTCTTCTGGTTTTTTGTCTTTCCGCGCTGAGTTGGCATGACGTGCGGTGACGGTTTCCGTGTCGTTTCTCCTTCTTGCGAGCTCTTCAGACTTGACGTTTGGTTTGTCGGTTGAAAGTGTAACGGATGTTTGTGCCGCGTTGCTGCCCTGTGTTTCGTCAGACCCAGTGGGGCTATCCTCTCTTAAGATAAGATTGTTATTAAAGACTGTATATAAAGGACTGGCCAATTCGGACTCTGCGTAATGGCCATTTTGGCCGTTACAGGGATTTTCCTGGTTTTGCGAGGCGTCGGAAGGATACTTGAGCTTCCGAGAAAAGGGCGAGACTTTTGTCTCTTCAATGGGCAATTGTCGCGTTCTTGGAAACACCACATCGGCCACAGGATCGTTCCGAAAATAATGTGTCAGATTTGTATCGCGATCATAATAACTGAGATAGAGTTTGCCTCGAAAAAGATTCCCTCTTTTAAGAGCCTCAAAATAAGCAGATTTGCTGGTGTATTTCACACCGACTTTGGCAAACTCACGATTAAATTTCTTGCGGCGCATATGCACCTCTTCGCACATCGAGTCACCTTCTCGATATAATGGATGATGTGGTGCTGGTTCCGAGAATTTGTGAAACGTATTGCGTCTCAAGAACCGTTGCTCAAGATAAGTACACAGCAGAGCAGTATCATTTCTCAATATTTTGGCCATATCAAAGTTGAAGTTCCCCGATTTGGGAGAAATTTGTGTTGGATTAATGTCTTCATGAGTGCTCCACAGGCGCGGAGTTTGACGTTTTGGCTTTTCATTGAGAGACAGGATCTCTCGGCAACGCTCCGCAACAGCGGCTTTAAAATTAGAAACGGTCGGAAGTGACTGTGTTTCGAGCATTCTTATTCTCCTCTAAGTTGAGGTTCAGAATGCTGTGGGTCTTTGAAAAGTGAGAGAAAGCCTCGGATGCAACACACATAACATCTCCAGCGACTTTTTGCTGAAAAATATTATTGTATTTGTTTTGCATTCGAGATATCCTTCTCTCACTAATTCAAAAGCTGGATCGCATTCTGAACTAGGATTTAATGGTTAAAGAGGCGAAAGCCTCTTTTTCCATGTTTGGGTTAAAGTTAAGATGAATCTTAACAAAAAATTTAACATTGAGTATTCGCCAAACATTTACATTTTACAAGTTATATTTCGAGTTCCATGGGATTGAATAGAGGAAGTCCTTTTTGTGTTTGATTCAATTGCGAACTCTCTAAAAATAAGATTGCATTTTTCTGATATGAGTTTTATACATTTTTAGTGTGTATTCAGTATTTTATTAAAACTGAAAAGATATCAAAATGATTATTGTTGTCGGTGGCATTAAAGGTGGTTCTGGTAAAACAACTATTGCCACAAATCTTGCTATCATCAAGGCTTTGAATGGATCGGATCTGTTGTTAATAGATGCTGATGACCAAGAAACGGCCACAGACTTTTCAATTTTGCGTAATGATGTGGCTGCTGCAAGGCCACGCTATACCAATATTAAACTCACAGGGGCGGCCGTCCGTACAGAAACGCAGCAACTCTGCCAAAAATACAAAGATATCATTATTGATACCGGCGGTCGTGATACCTCGAGTCAAAGAGCAGCATTGTCTGTAGCAGATATCGTTTTGATTCCGTTTGTTCCTCGATCTTTTGATATTTGGACATTGGGACAGATTGAAACGATTATTACAGAAATGAAATTAAGTAATCCCTCATTGCGTGCTTATAGTTTTCTCAATCGAGCAGATCCAAGAAGCCAAGACAATGCAGGAGCCGCTCAATTGCTTCAAGAGAATACCTCTTTGCACTTTATTGATACACCCTTGATAGCCAGAAAAGCATTTGGGAACGCCTCTGCTCAAGGGCTGTCTGTTGTTGAGATTGTTCCTTCAGATAGTAAGGCTCTTGATGAGATAATGAATCTATATAGATATATATATGATATCAAATCAAAATAAAAAAAGCATTAAATTCATGGAGATTTAATCATGGCAATTGTAGGTAAACCAGAAAAAAAATCAGCATCGGAAAAAGATATTTTTGATCTTATTAACAGAGGAGGCAGTGTTTCTACGCAAGCAAAATCAAGCGCAGATTTAGAGTTAAAAGAAAAACAACTCTCTTTAAGAGTGCCGCTTCCCCTCATAGACAAGATCGCCACAAGTATTAAAAAACGGACAATTCGAATTCCAAGACACACTTGGATTCTTGAGGCAATTATAGAAAAGCTTTCTAAAGAAGAAGAGGCAAAGAATAATATGAAACCCTAGCTCAAATCGCAAAATATCGCGATTAAAGGCTATTTGGCGTCGTTAGTTTTCGTCTGGTTTACACCTCAGCATTTAGTTCATCCACAAAGCTCTTGCTGGGCTTAACCCGGAGACGCTTCTTAGCGGGGATATCCAATAGCTCGCCAGTCCTTGGATTTCTGGCCTTTCGGGACTTGGAGGTCACCATCTCCAACTTGAGGAACTCTTTGATCATCACAGTCTCGCCGGCTTGAATGTGCTCTTTGGTCTTTTTCAAAAACTGCTCGATCACAATGTGCACAAGAGATTTGCTGACTTTACCGCTCGAGAAAAATCCTGCGACTTCCTCAATTAGGTCGGGTAGATGAATCGTCATGGGGATCTCCTTCTCGTCAAATGCAATTGTTGCTTGATGTTTCTCACAAAAGCGCCTGAACAATCAACTGATTTTTTTCTGATTTTTACGCTCCAATGGTCACGCTTTTACTTCTGGGCATCGGCCTTCAGGCAGTCAGCCATGGTCTTCTGGTCGGATGCCTTTTTAGCGTTTGTCCTCTGAGTTGTGATCCGCTCTCGTGCGGGCACTGACAACACTTGTGTCTTTGAGCGTTTTGGCAAGTCGATTCAGACGATGATGAATGATGCCTTCTTTGGCAACGGGCGTCATGAGGATGGTTGCAAAGTCTGGATTCTGCAATGCTTTCTGGAGGACTTCCTCACGAATATTCCTCTTGTTCTCGCCCAGATGTGCGGTCATGAGATCAACGACTTTTCCGCCTAAGGGCAGCTTGCGAAAGGCCTTTTTAAAAAGAGCTACAGGCAGCATCTGATAGGCTTCAAAGGTGGGGAGAGTTCTGGCTTTTGTGGTGATCTCGTCGGTCAGTCGTTTGGCATTCTCGAGCGTGTCGATCTTGTTGCGCAACTGAGGGTAGAGCGTGAAAATGCCTGGGTGATCCTTGCGGTATTTGAGAAGACGTCGTGTGCTGACCTCACCGGTTTCACTATCGAGAATGGTCTCCAACAGATCTCCGTGGATGTAGCGTTCCAGCTGTCGTCGGATCTTGGCCTTGGGATTGTGTTTGAAGATCTCCATGAGATCCTGTGCCGTTTGTTCGGATTTGAGGGATGACGTAATCACCTTTTCTGGCAATTCTGCATCAGCGAGTTTGTAGCGACCTGTCCGCGGATCCTTGGCAACCAGTGCTCCAAAAATAGGATGATTCCGAATGGCGTTGAGCGGTTGTGATAATTTGGCGTAAGTCTCACGGTAATGGCGTCCAACAGGCACCGATTCGAGATCCTGTGTGAGAGCGCGCTTGACGTCTTGGAGCTCTCTGGCTTTGGCAAGAGATCCTGAGCTTGCGGCGGTCTCGATCTCATCGCCGAGCCATTGCAGTGTTTTGTCGATTTCAAGAGGAGAAGGATTGCGATTGCGGTGAGGGAGTGAGTGTTGCGCTGCAATCTCGGGATTCCCGCCGGAGCTCAGAAACGCATCCCAGAACTCTCTTTCCTGTCTGTTTTGAGGGGGCAGGCCATTGGTATTGGAGACCAGTTCTTTTTTGACTTTTGCCAGTGAAGCGCGGGTCGATCCCTTGGCGGAGGCGAGTTTGTGATCAAGGACTGATTGGGCGTTTTCAGGTGCAATACGTGTTGTTGAGGTTTCAAGATCGCGATAGAGAGGGGCGGTGGCTTTCGTGCGACGCTGCTTGTGCTGATCGATGGTGCCTGTCAGATACTGCCTGTCAGATACTGCCTCAGCGCAGAACCTGTCTCGCTGGCATTGGAGGTTGCGTCTTGCAAGGGTTGGAGTGCGCGCGGCACAGAAATCTCTTGTGCACGGGAACGCATGACATCTGGAGATGAGATCTCTCCGCCCAAAAGCTCTTGTCTTAAAAGCGATCCGATGTCCTGTTCTGCACTCTTTTTGTCAACAACCTCTCGAAATGCAGGTGAGACTGCCCATTGTGCGCCTTTCCCGACGTTTCTTGCAGAGCCTGTGAGTGCTCTTTTGGCCAGTGGCGCTCCGTAGGCCGCTGTCAGATCAGCCACAAGTGGTGAGACGTCCTGCGTTTGAAGCCCTCCAGAAACTGTCCCAAGACCCGCATCGCGCAAGGCTTCCTTTCCAGCCGTCTTCAGCACTTGAGGCAGGATCTTGGTTGCGGCTTTTGTGGCTGTGGCAGCTGGACCCATCATGGGAAGCGGTGTCGCAAGGCCAGACCCCACCCAGTTACCGGCAGTTCTTGCGGTATAGGCCAGTGGGGAGAGCGATGCTCTGGCATGTTCCCGCTCTTCCATCAGTTGCTGCTGGGCGGCATCCAGCACGCTCTGATGAGACGCAAAATCATCTCGGCCTGTCATGCGATCGGAAGAATGCAAGATCATGCTCGCATCAGGATCCGACTTCGCAAAAGCAAGTCCCATCTCCTTGATTCCTTCACCAACACCGCTGCCAAAGGCTTTGACGGTATCCCAAAGATCCGTTTGAGGCTTTTGACGACTTGCGATTCTGGCCTCAAGCTCTGCTTTCCGCCGGAGCAACGCTTGCTTGTCTGAGGATGCGACTGGCGTGGATGTTGACGTTTGAGATGATGTCCCAGAAATTGGCGCAGCAGAAGACGGAGAGGATGTTGATCTTGTCCGAATCCGCGCCTCGAGTGCGGCCTTGCGTTTGAGCAACGCCTCTTTTGAGGCTTTCATTGGTTGAGGTGTGGTCATGAGGTGTTACTCCATTTGTGCCAATTGCGCATTGATGGCATCAAGTTCGGCCTGATCAGGATCGATGTCAAAACCAGCGTCTTCTGACTCTTGGTTGGATCTATGAGACGTGTCCGGGCCTGCCATCTCCTCGAGATCCCAGGGCGACAAGGCACGTCCCGTCTGAAGAGCCAGCGTTGCCGCCCGTTCGTATTTTAAAACCTCACGCTCAATATCCCTGAGCTTGAGATCAAACGAATCTGCACGCTGATTGAGGTCTGGAAGAATTTCTTTGTCATCAAAATGTTTGCGCAGACCGTCTGAAAGAACGCCTCCTTTAAGTTTTCTTTCCATCTCCACTTTGAATCTGCCAATTTTACCTTGAAGAGCCTCGCGTTTGGCGGTTTGTTTTTTCAATTGTGGATTCCCTGTTATCGTTCCCATCAAATCGCCGGCCTTGTTCGCCACTTCTCCAAGCCAGTAAGGAGCCTGAGGATCAATGAAATCATCTTTTGAGAGTTCTCTGAAGTCATTCCAGCTGGATCTTATCGATTTGAGTTCACTCAAGACATGTCCGAAGTTCTTGCGATCCCGCACATATTGGGAATGTTCCTGTTTGGTTGCAATCGCCGGCAGTGTGTCAAGGCCGGGCATCTGAGCCAGAAGTTCTGGACTGACTGAACCACTGCCATAGGACATTCCCTTGGCCATTCGTCTCCAGTTGGCCTCTTGCGCCAGATTGTGCCTGTGTTTTTCCTCTTGCTCGTCTCTCCACTTGTTTTGCTGCGCTTCCATCTCAAGGATTTTGCGGTTATATTCCCGGAGTGCCGCGTGGTCTTCCATGAACGCCTTGAGATCCTCCATGTTTTGATTGCGCTTTTTGTCGAGGTGTCCTGTATAGGAAGACATGGCCTCAGGAATATTTTGAGAAAGCGCGCCCAGCGTGCCCCGGATTCCGGAGCCATAACCTGTCTTCGACATTCCTGAAAAAAGACGCATCAGTCCCATGCCCATGCTCTGTCGCTGATCGTCTTCTGATATGCTTGTGAGGTCTCTGACGGAGCGCATGCCTTCCCTTGCACCATCATAAAGACTGCCCACGCCGCCAAACCCTTGAACATCTCTTGCAGGCTGTGAGGGAATATTCCCGAGCGCGCCCACGCCTTGAAGGTGGTCACCACCCTGAAGTCCACCACCTTGCAGCAGCATCAGCATCTGGGGCGTCATCATGAGAGCCTCCCGAGTGCACTGACGCCTCTCATGTGTCGGGATCCCTGACGCTTCTTTTTGCGCTTGATGAGACCGCCGCTTTTAAAGCCACCAGCCAGCTTGGCGCCATAGAGCGTTCCGGCTAAAGATCCCAGTTGTCCGAGAGTGTTGAGCTGTGGTGGTTGCGGAGATTGAGTGTAAGACGCTGTGTTTTGAGGTGCTGGGAATCCATGGACTAACGCGCCGTGCTGATTGAGCTGTTCACGCGGATAATTGAGTTTGCGCAGGTAATCGTTATAAGCCATGTCTTTTCCTTGTTGATTTAAGGCTTGCTGCTGGAGTCCCTGTTGTCCCAGAGTGGCCACATCGGTCAGATGTCCCGCATGGTGCATGCGTCCCAGTTGTGAGAAACCGGATCCTGTATGCAGCATTCGTTCCTGATCACGGGCAAAGTTCTGACCGGCTTGATCATAGCCGCGATAGAGGATCTCGTTTTGCTGGTGGGCCATTTGTTTTTGAAGATCAAGACCCATTTGATTGGCCAAGGCGTGATGGCGCCCAGAGCCCATCTGACCTTTTGAGACGAACTGCGACTCAATTGCGGGCAGCATGTTGTCTTTAAAATGTTTGAGTCCCGACTCTGTCGCTTGATCGGCTACAAGACGCGTATAGGGATTCATGTAACTGGCCGCCTGCGTTGGAAACCGCTGTTGCGAGGTGTCATACGCAGATTGAGAGCGTGTCAGCCATGGCTTGTAAGTTCCCGTTTCTCGACCCATTTGAAAGGCACTTTGAGAATCAGGATGCCAGTCCTCAAGTCGTGATCCCGAATAGGGTGTATAAGCGGCGAGAGCTTCTTGTTCTGAGAGTTCTCCGAGCTTTTTGTAAAGCGACTCCAGCCAAGGAGGGAGTGTTTGGTTTTGTAATTGAATTCCAATGGGCATTAGATTCTCCTTTGAAAGTAGTGACCGAGTGAGAGCGCTTGCGGCGGATGCGACTTCCGGTTTTTGTGCGCACGCACGTTTTCGATAAAGGCGTTGAAGTGACGCGCGCCTGCCATCGAGTTACCATCTCCAATGTCGCTGACAACATCAGCAGGAATGACATACTCGCCTTCGGAAAGAAGAGCGGGGACATCGTCTTCTTGACCGTCGCTGTCGCCCATCAGATATCCGCCATCGGCATAACGCGAGATGTAACCACCGTGTGCCAATTGCCAAGGACTGTCGTCTTCAAAGGCTTCTTCTTCTGGGTCAAACCCAGGTCGATAAGTGGGAGAGAATGGCTTATATTTACGCTTGAGCGGCGTGAGATTGGCCGTTGGGAACTGATCAGGTCGCCATTGGGGCGCAGAAGAAGCTGCAACGGCTTCCGCAAGACTTTGAGGGCCTTGAGGCTTTTCACGACGGCCCAATGTGCCAACAACAGCCGTGCCCAAGAGTGCTGTGCCGAGGGGATCGCGACCCAGCATGGTTTTGACGCCGCCGAGAAGACTCCCAACACCGCCCATAAGAGAAGAACTTCCACCAGTTGGCGACAGACCCATCTTCTTGAGATAAATGGCATTTTGGATCTGATCCTGCGGGGAACTGCTGCCTTGAGTGAGTGTTTCCAGATCAGGATTCCACGCCGGAGATGCCGTTGCGGATGGCGCTGTGCCACGATTGGCCACTTGTGCACCTGTAGCTCCACCGAGCAAAGCGGAGACACCTTGCTTGAGCACATTAACGCTTTGCCCAAATCCCTGTCCCATGCCAGAGACCACACCGCCCAGTCCTTGGCCAGCGACGAGAGCTTTTCCGCCTTCAACAAGCGCCGGTCCTCCAAAAAATCCACCGATGCCGCCCACAACAGGACCCACCTTGCGGTTTTGAGGTCCCAGTGATCCACCGAGGGAGCCACCTATGGCGCCGCCTACGGGGCCGCCGATCAGAGTTCCTCCAATTGAACCGACAACGGGCCCTATGACTTTTTTGACGGGTGCTGGCACCCATTTAAAGGCTTTCTTGAGACGTTTTTTCCACCCATATTCTGGAAGACCGGTCATGGGATTGCGCGAGCCCCGACCGCCTAAAGCCTTCAGGAGTGCGGCCTCTTGCGGATTGATATGCGCGAGAATCGTGTCGCCATCTCGACCTGCCGATCGCAAGAGACTGCCGACACCTTCAAGGACGTATCGCGGGACGTAGCCACCTTTGGCGTACGTTTGGGGACTCCAGGCGTTTTCGTCATCTTCCCGCATGGGGATGGAGTCTTGAGAGCCATCGTCCCAGCTCATGTCGTCGCCTTCAATGGACGGGAGATAGGTTGGCGCTATTGGATTCAGCGGATGCGGCGTGTCATAAAAATAAGGATTCCATTGTGTCATTACGTTATTCCTTTACAAGTTCGAGTTATTGGCAAGGCTCATTTCACAAGCATTGACCCAAAGATCGCGCGTTTCAAATCCGAGAGGCGACGGACATCCGGCTTTCTCGAAAGACAGTTCCTGCACCAGCTGTGCGCCCCAAGACCTCCAGTCCTCTTCCGACAACAGCTGCGGGATATCGTCATGGGGAAAGGCCGTGACCATAAGAGCGGCCCAGCGCTCCAGCGTCATGCCATTGGAAAGGAGATTTTGAGAGGCTGCGAGTGTCATCAGGCGCGTCCTTCTCCAAAGTCGAGTGTGAGCAAGATCTTTCCCATCTCGTAAGTGTCATCCACATCTTCACAAGAGAACCTGAGACGCATCTCGCGACCTTGCGCGCGCAGATCCAGTTTGTCTGTTTGAGGTGCAATCACGGAGTGTTTGGACGTTTGTGTGAGGCCTTGTGCATAATCGCGCGATAAGATTTCGAGTTTTAAGGTGCCGGTCATCTTAAAATCTGGTTCAAGACGCGAGAGGAGAACCTGACGATCGAGACCCATCCATTGGCCATTGGGACCCACACCACACCAGCTGAGATCGCCGGTTGTAAAATGAGAGGGAATACCTTTTTGGTCGCCATTATTCCAGAGCTGGCACCAACCATATTCGTGTTGCCAGAGCGGATACCCGCCACCTTCATTCACAGAAGACGCCCAGACAGGATGGGCAAACACCTGCTCAAAATACCCGCAACATCTGGGAATAACACAAGAATACCACGTCTTCTCTCTCAGGTTAAAAATGACGGCCTCCGTCACGTGGGTTTCGGATCCTCGCGGAAAGAACCACCAGATCTCACCATATTGCGGGACTTTGGTCGCCCAGACCTGCTGCCGGTGCGCCATGTTGACACCTTGCTCGTGAGTTGAGACATAAAACCAGTCGAGATTTAAAGGATTGGGGATTTCTTGCACGACACCGTTGTACATCAAGAACCGATCGACACCTGTCCAGAAAAACAGACCGTCATACTCAATGACGCTTTGACTGGAGAGAATGGAGCTTTCGCTCGTGACCGTATCAAACCGGAAGTTGGGTTTGCCGTCAGCATCGGGATGGAAAGTCACGCGCAAGAGACTATCCAGACTCCAGAGGAGACCGGCCGGACTTGCGGTGCCACCTCGAGCGGGAAGACCTTTGACAATTTTCCGGTTCGTGACAACGGCAAAGTTTGCATCCGGAAACACCCGCGGATCCGTGGCGTCTGACCACTGCACAAGACCGCCATTGCCAAATACCATGAGATAAGGACCTAGAGTTACAATACCGCCTGCGGTGACAATAGGTTTTCCGGAGACGGTGGTTAATGGCACCAGCGGCTCTTGTGAAAAGAGCTTGCCGATATAGACTGGCGTTTCTTGAGAGCTCGCAATGGACGAGAGGTTAGGAGGTCCTGAGGCGATCAGCCATTCGGTCCCATCGCTTTGTGTGAGAAGCGTTGCAAACTGCCAGAGTGTGTCTGCGCTTCTCACAAACTCACGCGGTGTTCGGTCTTTCAGATCTGAGGTTTTGAGACCCGATCCGTTCATCGTAAAAGTCTGAATGCCGTGACTGTCACCCAAAACCACAAGAAAAGACTCTTCTTGAGGAACGATCAGCAGTCCTGACGGCGGACGGGTGAGAGATACAATCTCTTGATATCCGCCCATCTTGCGGGGAAGCCCGCGCTGAAACCGGCACCATTGACCGTCGGTATAATGGGAAGAGGCAAAGGTTGTGCCATCTTTCTTAATACCTGGAAGGCTGGTGAGAGGATAGATGCGACTGGCCATGATTTAGTCCGCCTGATTGTCGGCCGCTCTGTCGACTTGTCGTGCGGCATCTTCTTGATTGAGACTGGCGATGCCACGCGCGTACGCACTTTCCCAAACGGGAATCCGCTGATCCGTCATGACAAAGGGAGTGGCTTCGAGGAGAATCGCATAGAGCAAAACGTCGGGCGCAAAGTCAGTGAGCCAGTTGGTTTGTTGAGTGTCTGAAAGCGGAACCGGGAGCTCCATATAGGCATATTCAAACTTGTAAGGCTGATCGGGCGCGGGACTTAAGAGCAAGCTGGCGTAGTTATAATCTCCATAAAACTGAGGTTGTGCGGGACCGCGGATGGCCGACGACCACATGCGCAAGAGTTCATAATTGCGAAACTCAAGCTGACGGTACCGATCCTGCTCGTCCCAGATGCCAAAGGAAAGACTGCGTCTCCACCGTGCAGGCTTGTTGAAGACGGCCTGATTTGGCTCAAGTGTTCCACTAATGTAAGTCTCAAGACCAATGGTATGCGCTTCTCGACAGATGCGTTGCTCGGCCTGATTGATGAAGTTGGGCAATTGATCAAAGACTTGCTCATTCTGGGTGCTGAGATAGGTCATGATCTGGCCAGGTGCCTCCCGTGTACCGACCAGTGTGTGCCAGGTCATCGTGCTCATGCTTTGACCTCAGCCGAGGTGACGGCAAACCATTTACCGGAGGCGTAGACTTCAAGTGTGTTTGTATCTGTATTGAGACCGACCGATCCTGGAAGAGGATTTTGCGGTCTGGTTTTTGTTGTCCACTGCGGCAGCGTCGTTTGGGCATTGAGTGACACCACGGTTTGCGAGAGAGCCAGCGGTGAAGAATGTCCTTTGCCGTCCTCAACACCGCTCGGATCCGTCTCAGGCAGACCTTGTCCCTTGTTAGTGACGGTCAGAAGATCGCCGTAAGTGTCAGCTGGCGTTTTGCCGGTTAAGTTTGTCATGTCTGAGTCTCCAACGTTAAGCGCCAAAGTAAGTGTTGCGTAAGGCTATCTCACGCGTGCTGTTGGGCAGAGCCTCTACGGCCTCTTGGGCACGACCCCAGCCTGTGACTGTGGCGTGAATTTCGGGTGAAGGTTTGGGATGTCCGAGAGGATCTTCTTCCCAAGGAAATCCCTGAAACTCCCAATTCCCTAGCCATTGTCGCTCCCAAGGAATGGGTGCCACCACGGGAGGTCTTGGAAAGGCGACTGGAATCGGATCAGGACCCAGCTCTGGGGATTGGCCTTGGGGATTGGGGATATCGAGAAACGGTTTTCCGACCCAAAGACCTGTCCACACGAGAGAATTGCCCGCCCAGCGCATTTGTTTTTTGAGATCCTTGCGATTAAAGAGAAAGCCTGAGCGATCACAAATGCCCATGGCTTCCGGCTTGAGAGGATTGACACGGGCATAACGCCCCGTGGGCTTTACCATGTCATGCCCTCCTGCCAGGTGACGCCCAGTCGCAAGGGAACGTCTTCTGTATCTTCTTCAAGCGCTTTTTGCAGTGTTTTCTCGTAAATGGCTTCCAGCTCACCGATGCGATAGGGCGCGACTTTTGAGGCGAGATAAAAAGCGAGTCCTGCCATGGCTGGCTCCCAGAAACGAGAGGGCAGCGGAATGCTCTCGTCCAGTCTCTCCACCCTGTCCATCATTATCGATGTGCTGAGAATCAGCTTGTGCTCCGCGATGGGTGCCGGCCAGACATAGACTTTGGGTTTGATGAGTCTGTCCAAGTAATAACAGGTGGGCAGTCCCCGCTGCCGTTTGTTGGGCAGGCTCATCCATTCCTGTCGTGACAAAGGACTCATGACGGTGTCTTCCTCGATCCCGATCGTCAGCTCTCGCCGTAATAACGCTTCCAAGACATTGCACGTATTGGGATCGAGAGAATATTCGACTTGAAGAGGAAAGAGCGGTAACTCTTGCTCGCGCACCGTCCAGAGATTGAGTCCTCGGTTCATCCAAGACGTCAACATGACGTTCAAGCTCCGAATGGCGGATTTGACTTGTTGGGCTGTGATAAGCTCTGGCAAAATCCCGAGGCGCTCATACGCTTCTTCGATAATAGCCATAACGGGAATGGTTTGTTCCATGGGACGCTCTCCTTGACTGATCTCACTTCAACTTTAACTCTATTCTTCCATCCAGCTTCAATTAATGCCTTGCTGCACGAAGGTGGCACTCACGGTATCGTCTGGAGAGGCATTTTCAATCTGAAGGCCCACATAGCGCAAAGGTCCCGCAATCCCTGTCCAGAGAGAAGAGTCCGCCTGCTTGGTTTGTTGGACAGGTGTGCCAAACGTAAACAGTTTGGGATTTGAAACCTGATTGAGATCCTCGAGTGTTCCCACCATCTGCCAGGTGATTTTGGAGTCTACTTTTTTCTTGAAATCTGTTGAGAGGCTCATGGCCGGATAAGGACTTTGGAAGTTAAACAAAAACCAGCCGAGAATGCCTTTTGCGCCAAGAGAGACTGAAAGGTCTTTAGCAGTTTTATTGAGAACTTGAATACTGGTGAGACTGGAAAAAAGTTGTTTTGTCTCAACAGTTTGATCCTTGGCGGGACCTTTGAGAGCTTCTTCAACAATTTGTCCATTCAAAAGACCCTGTACAAGAATTTCTAAACCGGCGCCGTCTTTGGAAGAAGAGAACGCAAGCGTTCTTGAAAATCCTGGGAAACAGCCGCTCATCTGCTGAAAGTCGGGCGTCAATTGCAGATAAGCATTTTGTTGAACTGTTTGCCGCTCCGCAATGGTGGCGAAGGTCGCCGCAGGCCAGATGTAAGTTTGAGGAAGTGCCATAGTATTCTCTCTTAAAGTTGTAGAAAGGTTGTTTTAATATGATCGTTGGGTTCAGCTTCAAAAATATTGAGACACACAAATCGAAAAGGGCCGCGAATGCCCGTCCAGAGATGAGAATGATGCTGAAGATCATGAGAGCGACCAATGGGACTGAGGATACTCTCCACATCCTTGACGTTTGCAGGATCTTCCAAAGTCCCCATCAGTTGCCATGCACATTGACTGCCATCTTGTTTGCTCATGAGTGTTTGCATCGAAAAATTGCTCAAAGGCTGAAACCATCCAAGCCTTCCGCGAGACCCGAGACCTATAGAAATATCTTTTGCGGGTGCGCCTGACAGCGTGATGGAATTAAGACAAGAAAAAGCTGAAATCGTCTCAACAGTATTGGCGTGAGGACCGGTGACTTCGATTTTGAGAGGTTTGCCATTCACAATCCCTTGAATGGCAATCTTGGAGAGCGTGCAGTTATGAGGAGATGAGATCAAAAGCGTACGCACGAAATGTGGAAAAGGGATTTTGGGTTTGTAAAGGGTGCCAAACTGAAAGGCCTGCCCAGGCATCACGTTTTGTTTAGGGCACACAGAATCCGCGCCCGATTGTGGCCACAAGAAGCTTTGAAGTTGTGCCATGATTACTTTCCTGTTGTTTGAATGGTTGAGAGTTCCAGTTGAATCGAGGTCAATTCAGATTCAAGTAGCGCTTTTTGTGCATTGAGATTTGCGAGCTCCTGCGCCTTGGTCATCTCTTGATTTTGTGCGGTTGCGTCTGTGACGGAAGGTGTCGCAGGTTGTGCAATCGGATAAAGAGAACTTGCTGTTGACATCTCATGGTGAGTTGAAATCGGAATAGAAATCACTGGCTCTACGCTTGGATAAACAGTCTCAAGATCTGATCCGATCTCACTCGCAGCAATAGCATAAGATTCTGGCAACTCTCCATTCATCTGAGCGGGCACTAGTGTCAAGGGAGGTGGGAGATCCAAATCCTGTGTGAGGACGGCTTTCCAGCGACCTTGAGAAAATACAACTAACTGATCGCCTTCTGGGTTATAAGCCAGCATGCCATTGACACCGAATGAAACGTCATGCGATGTGGCATATTGAATCTGACTGAGCATAATCCGGGTGAGACGCGGCAAAAGCAGCGTCCCATCATCAGCTTGGATCTCGACAATGACCGCCCGACTGCCGCAAGGACGCGGTGTGATATCATCAGATACTAAAAGCGCATTCAATGTTGTGGGATTGCGAGTGTTCATGGAAGCATTCCTTTCTGTCTCAATGATTTAAATGCCCTTTGAGCCGTAAATGGCACGGAAGTTGGAGCATCCAAAGGAATAACGCTCTGTGGCTTTAGCCATGACATTATCGGTGAGGAAGTCCGTAAACATATCCGTCTCATAAGGCTGACGCTCAAAATGCTTCATGCCATTATCGGCGTCTGTTAGCACAAACCAAGCCTTAGCATTGGTCAGGAATTGGTTGACGGTATATCCCTCAGGCAACACCGACATGCTCACAATCGGGTTGATGGCGTTGTTACTCGTTGCGGGTGAATATTGAGACTTGAGCAGCACTTCTGCAACGAACTGCAACTGAGGAGGAACCACAAGTTTGCGAGGCTTTGTCATCTGAATGAGACCGGCTTGATCCTTAAACTGTTGGATCGCAATAATCGCACTTTCAAGAGAGGCCTCATTGAGATCAGCAGGAACTGAGGGACAGTTGGCCACAACACCGGTATCAATAGGATGCTGGGTGCTCAAAAGCGGTTGACCGTCGCCTAATGGAAAGTTCGTTTCAAATCCATTATTCAAAACGCTTGCGGCCAGAATTTCTTTGGTTTGTTCCATGGATCGCTTTAATGACCGCGCTTGTTGAGGAAACTGTGCCTTATAGAGGTTATCGGCAATAGCATTCTTGGTGATCTGAAATCCAATCGAGATCGTTTTGTGGTAATAGTTGGTTTGAAAGCGTTGACCCATGCTATCAAGCTCTGTGGGCGCACCTTCGCCGCGAACAGTTGCAAGACCCAGCATTTTCATTTCGATGTCAGTTTCGAAATCTTTCTGAGAATTGTGGGTTTTAAAGATCTGCGAATACTGAGGCGGATAAGCGGGGGACTCTCCGAAGACGGAACGCAGCCCGGGACGCAAAAGATTGGCAATGGCGCCTGTGTTAATCATGATTTTGTTTCTCCTTTAATTAGTTTTAGGTTGGAAGTTTGGATTCCAGCCGACGATGACGTTGTTGAAGGGCAGACCTGGCGCATTACCAGGCATTGGCACGAAGTCGAGGATGATAATGGGACAGTTGACAAAACCAGCATCTGTTGAGGATTTAATCGTTGCGGCATCGAGATAAACGCCGGACTGACCGGTCTCAATCGAGCCTGTTGTCGGATTGGCGGAGATATCTTGCCCATTGACTTGGTTAAAAGCCTTTCCATCAATCGCCCATTGGGCACCCGATCCGATCTGCTCCTGCTTGACAGTGGCGTTTTTATAGTCTCCCCCTGCTGATGAAGACACCTGGATATTCCAAGTGGCATTGGGATCGTTAATGACCCAGGCATTCGCTGGACTTGCCACTTTCGTTTGCGTGTTCGCAGGCCAATAGGGAGATTTAGAAGGGCCCATGACGTTGGGATCGGTACTCCACCATTCACATCCCTGAAAGACACCAATGGGAAGACCGGTAATATTCGATTGACCGTTGGCTTTCATGGAACTTGTCGCCGGCACGAGATATCCGGCGTCCAGAAATACGGGATCGCCTGTAAAGATGGATGCAGTCATGCCACTTTTAATCGGATACTGGATGATTTGTCCTGTGAAGCTTGCGGCGGTTTTAGAACCTGAGGACTTAAAGCCCTGCGGTTTGTTTTGTCCATATGACATCGTGTGTTCTCCTGATGTATAGAGGTTAATGGTTTGTCGTGAATTGTTTTAAAATTGGTTGTGCGCGCTTTACCCTCCCAAATACACAATGACTGAGAAGGAAAACATATAAACTTGATCCGCGCTCATCCCCTTGTCTTTGCGTGTCCAAATGTTGCAGCGTAATGTTTTGGGAGTCTTCTCATAAATAATAGGATAGAGCACGGCGTTCTCTATTAGGTTGGGTGCGATTTCAAGCGTGACAGACGTGATGAAATGTGCGTGTGGAGCCGCCTCTATAAACACCAAGACGTATTGAGAGTCAGTGCCGCTGACTTTGGTGGCATTTTGAAAGTTAAAGCCATTTAAAAGCGTGCCAGAATAGTCAAAAACACCCATGGCAAAGGGAACCATGCGGCCTGAGTTCTCGAGTTGAGCGACACCGACAGACTTGTCTGCAAGCTGGAGGCTTGTAATGGTTTTATTGGCAATTTGAGCATGGGTTATGGTTTGGTTTTGTAATTGAAGTCCAGAGATGGTGGTATTTAGTAGTTTAGAACCACTCAGGCTGGTATTCTCCTGGGCGTTCCAGACATTGGTGAAGGGCCGAAAGCCCGTGCCGAGTTCACTGCTGCCTGAAAGGACAGAGAGTTTGTTGCCAGAATTGCCCACGGGCGCCAGTTCAATGCCACCTTTGCCGTTATCAATCACCGCTCCTGCTATTGTGGTGCCTTTGAGCGTATCGAGAGGAAGAGATCCTTTGGGGATGGCATCACCTGTGATGGGTTGCTTGACTGTCAGTGCCTGAATGGTGGCATTGCCGGCCATGAGTGTGTTCACGGCCAAAGGATCTCTAAGAGCAATCGTGGGATTGCCGTTGTATCCTTGAGGATCTGTGACTGAGATCTGATTGCCGCCTTGAAGCGTGCGCGTGAGCCAGTTGCCGTCTTTGAGGATTGCAAGCCCATTGCCAGCGATTTTTACAAGACTTTTGAGAAGACCGCCTAGCTGGAACTTCAAAGTGCCAGATGCGGTAATGGGACTGCCGTCAATCTTTAACGCTGTGGCATCATCAGAGGTGGCCGCAACTGCCGAAACCACAGCTTGCCCAACACCAAACGGGATCTGTGACCAGAGGCCAGCTTCGGTTTCGTTGTTAATGAGATAGATGTAAGTCGCTTGTTGCGGTGTCAAATCCAAGAGCTTTGCGCCATCATAGGTCTCAACGCGAATGGTGTGCGCTCCCACATTAAACATCATGATGTTTTGACCCAAAGACGCGCTTTTGGCCGAGGGCAATCTCAGAGAAAGCTCTGTCTTTTCCGCCTTGAGGTTCATCAGAGCTGTGGCCACATGGGGATTGTTGGTAAAACTTGAGGCCCACACCAACGCCAAGTTCTCTTTCAAGGTGTAGGACTGATAAGAGATATTGGAGGGCTGCACAAAACCGCCACTATTGGAGTAGGTGTAACTGGGAGGCATTAATCACTCCCAAAGACAGGTGCTGCTGTCGCTGTCTTAGCTTTTGATTTTGACGGATGGCGCAATGACGCTTCTGACAAAGTCAACTTTGACGATTTTTCAGAATTGATGACTTTGGATTTGGGCCTTGAGCGCGATGGTTTTTTAACAGGAGTGCGTACGACTTCCTCATCTAAAACCCGCTTTCTTTGTGGATACTTCGTCTCGTTGAGAAACACGCGGCTATCTCGCTCATGATCCTGAGAAATTGTCCAGTTGACAGCTTGAAGCGCATGGGCATTTTGTTGACGCATGGCCTCGCGTTCGATCTCGCCATACTCAATAGGACGTTCACACAAGATCAGACCATCAATGCGGATGACGGTGGGATCTTCTGACTTGAACCAGCTGGTGTCCGCCAGAAAATGAGGGTGCCGGCTGAAAGGCACTGGCGTCCATCCTTGCTTGCACATGAGAGTGACGTTGGACGTGTCCTTTTGTCCGCGGATTTCCTCACGCACCCAGCGGTATTCCACACCGCGCGGGACATCTTCAACGGGAAAATAAAGACGATCCGGATACACATTTCTGAGGAACTCTTTAGTCTTTTTGTCTCTCTCACCCGCCTCACGGCTATAGTGAGACTCGTAAGTTTTGTGGCTGGTCATTGAATGTCTCCATAAATTTGATTGCCCTGTTTAAAGGCTTGTTGTCTGCGGTCGTACTCTCTGTTTTTGAGGTAGCTCTTTTGAGAGATTCCCAACGATGCACAAACCTCTTTTTCGGCTTCTGTCAGGCTTTGAGACACACTGTCTTTTTTCCCTGATGTGGGCTTGAGAACAGAAGAAGGTGGGCGTGTTTTGGGAGTAAACTCTGTGGTCTTGGCCTGAGAAAATTCACGGATGTAACTCTCAAGCCGTTTAAAATAAGACGGAGAGTTGATTTCAAACTCACGTCCTGCACGGATGAGAGATTTCTCAAGTTGTCCAGCGTACTTGACAACGGCTTGTGCCTTCTCAAGATCAAAGCGGGGATCAATCTCATCCATCCAGGGATTCTTCTCAACCCAAGCCTGAACGGCCGGATGAAGATCCATTTCAGGTTCCACCATGTGAGCTGAATCAACTTGATTCCAATTGATTCTTTTGGGTTCACCTTGAGAAGAAGATCCTCTTGTTTTTGGGGAGACCACCGGTTGGTTGCCAATCCAGTGCAGGGTGGCGGTCGCCTTCATCAGCTCTTCATCGGCCGCGACTTGCGCATCCAGATCCCCGGATTCATAAGCGGCCTTTTTAGCCATCTTGGCGGCCTTAAGTTCAGCTTCAGCACCTTGCTTCATACGCATGAGCGCATCCGTGCCCATTTCGTGCGCGGTTCGAGATGAGGTCTGCGCCATCTCTTGCCAATATTGGCTTTCTTGGGCCATCTGCACCATCTCGGCTTGCATTTGCGCAAGACGGTTTTCGTAAAAGGCTTTTTCCTCCAGAGAGAAACCGGCATCGTTTGCGGGCGCTTCTGTTGCGGAGGTCACTTCTGAATGATCAGATTCAGAACCGAATGATTCGTCTGGACTTCCACTCTCAGGCTCTTGTGAGCTCATATCACTTTCCAGACTCTGCTCTTGCGCATGCGCGCGGGCGAGGAGTTCGTCCAGTGTTTCGTTTTCGTTGATTTCTTGTGTCATGCGTTTTCTCCTTGTTAACCGTGATGAACTGCATCTGGATTTTTGAGGATGCAGTAAATACAATCGTCGTAGACAAACCGGAACGGCACTCCGTGATAAGAAAACCGTGTTCCGGAATTGGGTTTAAAGAGTACCCAGTCCCCGAGCTCTGGCGACTTCCAATTCTTGAGATGCTCGTCTTTGTAAACTTCAGCACCCTTGCTCATGACAAGACCAACCATGCTTTTGTAGATGTCCTCTTCGCGGATCTTTTCAGGAATGGTGATACCTCCTTCGGTTTCGGCATCGCGCACAAAGAGTTTCAGGAGCAACTGAGATCCTAACGGTTCAGGAATGTCGCCATTGAGGTGTTCTTTTAAATCGTCATAGTTATTTGAGAGAAACATGTGTTTTCCTTTCTAGGCGACGTGAGTGTTTTGAGAATACAGTTGCGCAGTGAGGGACAGAGAACGCGGCAAATTTTCTTCAGCGACAATCCGCGGATCAGAGATGACGGCTAAAAGATCACGTTCGTCGATAAAAAGCAGTGTCACATCACGAATCATGACTTCCGTGCCATATCCTTTTTTGAGCATCACAAAGTCACCCACTGCATAATCATTGGAAGTGGTAAGCGGGCCTTGAGAGACGACGAGTCCCAAGGCATAAGGATGCTTGTTATTCGCCGCAATCCTTGGTGGCAAATAGACGAGTTGCGTTTTGCCGCGATGGTTCTTGATTGAGTGCACTTCCGATTCTCGTCCCCAAATCTTGATACAAACAAATCGTCCCTGTGGCACGGGCGGCTCAAACCCGAGAGCTTGTTCGACGTAGCGTTTGGCAGCGTGCCGTTCATGTGACTCAATCCGACTCATGAGGTCCTCGTGTGTGTTGGGGAGAGTTGTCCGATCTCGATTGCTTCAGATTCTTTTGCAATCAGATCTCCAGCCACTTGCAATCCTTCTAAAAGACCTGTGTGAAACCGATAGTCGTCATAAGAGTCGCATCCGCCGGAGGTGACATAGAGTGCGAGACGGTCTCTCTGCACTTGCAGATTTTTAAGAAGATTTCCCAAAACATCCTGAATCATTTTTGTGGCCTCTTGCTCAGTGGTTTAGGTCTTCCAGACGCAGTCGATTCGCCAAGACGAATTTTCGCAACACCGCCCATGGCAAGCTTTCGAGGACGGACGGGTTTGCGAGACGACAACGCCTCTGTCTCCAGCACGTCTTTAATGACCGCATTGGGCGTTAAGGTGCGGGTTGTGCGCGCTGACTGAGAACGAGAGACACGTGTCTTTGGTGCACTGCGAGGCATGACTTCCGCCTCAAGGACATCTTTCATGACCTTGTTCACAGCCGCTTTGCGGTTTGCGAGCGCACTACCACCGCCCCCTGTTTTCCGGCGTTCAAAGCGTTGTGGTGCGCTTGTCTTTGTTTTGGGCGTTGAGGGCTTTGATTTCATAAGACTTCTCCGTCTGGATTCATGTGGTGTTCGATCGCAACATCATCTTGCTTCAGCTGCGCAATAATGAGGTCCGTCTGGTTCTTCTCATGGGCGATCGCAGCCTTGTTCTCTTCTTTGATAACCTCTGTCTGGAATTTCATTTGTGCCTTCAACTTTTCCATCATGGCCTTGATTTCGGCTTCTTCCAGCTTGCGTCGACTGGCTTCGGCCCGCTCTTGGATATCAATTTCTATGAGCTGTTGCGGATCGATAGGCTGAGGCGCTTGTGGTTGTGTGTCAGCAGTTTCAGTTAGGGAGTTTGCCACCATGAGTGCGACCTGATTCTGCACAGCTGGTGGAAGATCCTGATTCAATGGCAACTCAACACCTGTCATCATCTGCATTTGGAGCGCGTAGAGCTGCGCTTGATGCTCGGCAATGTGAGCCATGAGTACTGGAGAGAGCTGTGGGTTTTGTGCCAAAAACGCTTCGTGCACTTGAATGTGGGCGACATGGTTTTGCCACGGGGCCACACCCAGAGATGCACCGGAAAGGGCGCGCATATTCTCAGAAACGGGATCGAGTGGTGTTCCAGAATCTGGCGTGATCAAAACTTCATCGATATTCTCGATTCCGAGAGTCCGACAGATGCGTTCATAAACGGCGTGCTGGTTAAACAGCTGTGGTGCGGATTGTGCCAATTTTAAAAGCTCCTGGGCTCTTGCAATGCGTTGGGTCTGTGTGGAAAGACCAGAATCCGCTGTCGGTGAGATGACGTGATTGAGTTGGAAGTCTTGCGCGCTGACATAAGACATCTCTCCCTCACGGGAGAAGAACATTGGATCTTCTGTTAATGTTCCACCCCAGAGCTGGTAAAGCAGAGTCAGCTCTTGAGATAAAGACTCCCTCAGTCCACGCAGCATCGCCATCTGAAGGCGACCGGAGACATCCAGATGCGCCAACGTAGTGCCCACAGGTGTATTCGCGCTTTGGTCAGCAATCTGATGATCGATACAAGATGCGAGTTCCAGCGTCTTGCGAGATAAAGTATCGTAAAGATCCTTGAGAACCATAGAGGGTTCGCCATAGGGCAACGGAATAATTGAGCTTCGCAGGTCTTTTCCATAGACTGGGATCGAGTGAAATTCTCCAGGTCCGATCATCTTGTCATTGTTGGCAATATCGATGTTGCCGGCAATCAGTCCTCCTGGGAAATTCGAGAGGATGCCTTTGTCAATGAGTTGACGCAACAGACTGGTCAGAGCGGTGGAGTTGCCGCCTAAAAGCTGGGCATATCCAAGCCCATAATTCCCAAGCCCAGGTAACAAAGTGTACTGGACAAAATAATTGATTCTCGCAAAGGTGGTGTCTTCTGGTCGCCAATTGCGGCGAATCGACAAGATCTGTCGACTTTCGGGAAGTAAGGTCACGATGTAAGGTTTTGCGATGGATTGCGCGTCATCACTCTGATCTTCGTCAATCGTCAAAAGACTATAGCTTTCCCAGACCGTTAAATAGTCAGTCGGACGTTCTGAAGTGGATGCGACTCCATCTAGATTCCGAATGGCATCATCAATGGGGGAATCCAGCAAATCATCAGATTCTATATCCAGGTCAACCTCGCGATAGAATCCGTATTGCTGCCTGAGCTGTAGATCCTGTCGAGACAAGTTCAAAATATGCGTAATGCGATCGGATGCGGTCAGGGACGATGTCTCATTATCAATCAGGAGATGCTGCGGCCGGATAAATCTCGCCGTTGGGCGTTGTGTTAAAGGATCTGTATAGACTTTCTTAAAGGCGGATCCCAAAAGAATAAGATAGAAAAGCATACGCCGCGAATCAACGTAGTAGTCCGAGTCAACAGAGGTGAGCTGCCAGTTTAAGAACTGCTCAACGCGTTCTGCGCAATCCTCAAAAAATGCATCTGATCGTTTGAATGTCTTGATCTTGGCAGGTCCTTCAGCAGGGAAAAGCTCGGCTTGTGCCAACGCGTAAAACTGCAAACAGGCTTGCATCAAAGTGGTATCAAATGCACCTGTTGCCTGCGCAAAGGGCAGCTTGTCAACGGTCTCCCACGACAGCCCCAGATTCTGGATGGCCGATTGGATCTGTTGCTCCCATCCCTCACGAGACGCCTTGTCTTCGGAAATGCCACGAATTAAATCGGTGACAACTTTGTCTTGAGAGGCTTCTGAAAGTTCATCGGTAATGTCATCCCAAAATCCATCGGTGTCCTCTTCCTGTTCTTCTTCAAAAGGAACATCGACGTCATCAAGTGGGAGTGATGTGTCATCAAAGTCATCTCCATTGGGAAATGCAATGACGTTTGTCACGTCTTGATCATCACTGTCAAATAGATCACGTTTGTGCATACGACATCCCCTCGCCAAAATACGAGATTCAAGAAATTAAATAGTATGGGATGTCTTAGCGGTGATTAAATCACAGATCTCAACGGTATGCAAATTTGTGATGAGAAGAGAAAAAGTCGAGTTTTTCTGGGAATCACAAGATCAGTTGTGACGACCTTTTGTGTGATCTTCGACCTCTAAAACGTCGCGAGATGTGACCACAGATTTTTCACCGGCAATGGCATTTGTCGGTGTCTCCAGAATGACTGTTTTTGATTCAACAGGTTGTATGTATTCTTTGTGACAAGGACAGATGACTTTTGTGACTTTATGATGCTCTGTTCCTTTGAGTGTTTGATGCTCTTCGTGAGAGATAATTTGTACACATTCTGGCTGATGCGCACATCCGGCAAGTGCAGCCGCAACCAAGCCAAGAGCAGCAATATGTTTAGGTGAGAGTTTCATGTGAAAGGCTCCTTGATATGATGTTTCTCGTGATCCAAGTGTAACGAAGAACCGGACACGCGGTCAAATCACTCAAGGCGTCTTTTGGGTGTCCTTGAGAACAGTGAGCCTCTTCTCATCAAGTCCCGTCATCTGCGCGACAAATGCGATTGTTTGTCCGCTTTGCAGAAGTCGTTTGGCCATGTCGAGTCTTTCTTTTTCACGACCCTCTTCACGACCCTCTTCACGACCTTTCTCAAGACCTTTCTCGAAGCCTTCTTTTTTGCCTTTTTCAGATGCAGCCAAGAGAACGTCTTGCGAGTGAACAGCCTCTTTGAGATAGGCAAAGTACGTATTGCGCTCTTCATTGGACATGTGGATGACCGCCAAGCGTTCTGCAACCTTCTTCATCACAGGTGATTGGAAAGAAGGGAGGACTTCGGAGTGCTTCATCATGTAAAGCCATTCATCGAGTTCATGTTGCACCTGATCGTTAAAACGCGGCAGCGAGATAATGAAGTACTCCGGAAACACGTTAGGTGTCTCAAACATGATGAGACCCTGATTGGCGATCTTCACGTTGACAGGATGCGTGGTGTCAATTTCATGAAAGATCGTCTGCCCATGATAGAGAGGGGATTTCATGGTCTGCGTTGCAAAATAAAGCAGACTGATATGGAAGACTTTTTTGATGCTGGTGTAGTCCTGATTCCCAGAAATACTATCCACGATGAGACGTGAAGAATTAAAACACGCTTTGTGCAAAAAGTTGGGTGTAAAAGAGCGTTCGATCTCAACAATGTATTTATTGTCGTCTTTGTCTTGCACGACAAGATCCGCGATACTGCGTTTGAGATCAAAAGATTCCTTGTTGGACTCGCTGTCGAGAAGAGCATTGATAGTCACAGGAGGATATCCCTGTGTTTGTAGAAGTGTCGAGATAAACCTTTCGATAATCTCGTAATCGCCCTTGTTCTTGAGGATGTACTTAATCGCGTAATCGAAACTGATGAGAGGTTTATCTGACATCGTCTGTCTTGCCTTTTTGTCGTTTATCTATGGACTGACTGTACGGAGGTTACGATCTCTTGTCGAGGTGAAACGCGCGCATTGCATGGATAGTCTAATAATTCCTTCGATGTTAATAAAGCTTCATTCCCTACACCATCATACATCGGGACTGTACAACTACATAGTATATAACGAGGCTGTAATGTTAGCCATATTATAATTATGTCCTGGTCCTGACATATAATTATTTATTCCAATAATTTTCCTTCTAAAAACTCTTCGATTGGCAGTGGGATCATCACATAGATAAATT
Organism: Candidatus Bealeia paramacronuclearis; assembly: GCF_035607555.1. Taxonomy (NCBI): domain Bacteria; kingdom Pseudomonadati; phylum Pseudomonadota; class Alphaproteobacteria; order Holosporales; family Holosporaceae; genus Candidatus Bealeia; species Candidatus Bealeia paramacronuclearis. The sequence continues at coordinate 63,769 of NZ_JAVHWZ010000005.1, forward strand.
GCACCGGTTTGTGGTTGAATTGCTGGTAAAGTACTGTCTGCGAATACAAGTCCTTTTGATAGAAAGTTTAAAAGTTCCTTTTGATCCTGTGAAAGTGCTACGGGAGCATTAACATCCACAGTTATCGTAAGTGGGAAATCCATACCTTGTGGGGTTAACACTAGATTGTTAGGATTTTCCATAAAAAGATGTTCAAAAAATTGAGCTGGAACTTTCGAATCGCTTTGCAATATAATGGGATTATTAATATTATTATGCAAGTTTGTAATATCTTCTAAATTCCAAACCTCTCCTCCATCATAACATATATTCATCCCGATATATTCATCAGCAATGAGGGTATTTCTCTTAGCCATAAAAATATTTTTTGAAGATCCATTGAGATAAATTTTGAAATTACTGTTTGCTTTTGGATAAGTGTAATTTTGCAATAACATATATGGCTGTGAATTATAATCTACGTTTGTATAAGCATACAGATTTAAATAATCTATTGTGCCAAATAAGTCTGTTGTAGGATTAGCATCCCACGAAGGAGCTCCATACGAACCATAAAGAAATGTTTTTGTAGCACCTTCCCTTTGTGTTCCATTTTTTATGAAATAACTTCTAACTACAGTCCAAGCACAAGCATCTGATATAATTGCCTGTTTAGGATGAACCTTCGGAAATTCTTTTGCTGCATTTTTAATGGACGTTTGTGGATTCATGGATAGAGTAGAGGAAGGTATAGAGCGTGGTGGCACGCCTGCCGTTGTTGCGATAAGATTTCCGTCTAGCATTCGACCAAGAGCTGGAAAAAAATTACGTGTATTAATTTTTTCAAATTGCTTCATCTGATCTGCATCAGTTGCAGAAGATACGTTTGTTTCAAAAACACCGTTTATGACAAACAAAATTTCTGGATATTGCGTGGAGATATTTTGAGAAAATTCTTGCATTATATTTTGAAAAACTTCTTCTTGCATAGGGGCATTTTCAATTCCACCTGGAGCTGTTGTAGAACAAAAATGTTCTTGTGTCACACATATTGCATTGTCATTAGCTTGACAACAAGTCCTCCTGCGAAAACCGAGACCATTGAGAACGTCTTCAATCGTTGATGAAAAAGTTATATAGTTCTGTGCAGCCACAAAATCTGGTCTTTTCCTTATAATAATAATATTGTTATATCTCATTTTATTTCTCTTATTGTGTAAGTATTATACATCCCATTACTATTATATGAAGACATACCAGACGTTAAACAAAAATTCTTTTTATTTGATTCTGGAATCAAATGAGCATTAAATGTTCCGTTTGTTACAAAGTTAAAAACTGCAAGACCATTATTCTGATCTGTAATTGTAATGAAACTTTCTTTTTTATTTAAAAAATCATCCTCGCAATTTAAGGTATGCGATATATTAATCCTGAAAGACTCATTTTTTTTCAGTTCTGAACCTTCTGCATGAGTTTGTTTTATGATTTTTCCAAATTTTATGTTTACCTTTTGTAGAAAAATAGATTTTTCCGATAAGTTTGTCAGATATAGTCCTGTTTCAAATTGTTCTTTTCGTGGGCTTAATGATCTAACGTCCTTTTCCTGCCACATCGCGCCCGCTTCAGCGGCAATGAGCGTTGAAGCTGCGGCAAGAAGTGCTGCGATAGCATTGCGGATCTTTTGACTGCGACTCGTTGTATTAATCATGTTTATGTTCTCCATATTTGAGTTGGCGAGGACGCTTGCAATATCAGCATCTTTGAGAATTTCTCTTGCGGTTGTAAGCGCTTGTTGGGCTTCTTCCAATTCAGCTTGTGCGATTTCTTTATCTATCATCGATATTGCGGGAATTGCTGTAGGAAGCCAATCTTGATTTTCGTAAGCATCTGGCGTTGTAATGCGCTCGTACGCAACCACTTCTTCTGCATGCAGAGGATCATAAAGAACAGCCGGTTCATATCGTGAAGATATGGCTGGTGATGCTGCATCGTTATGTAATCTTGAAAGATCACGCTGTAATCTCTCAATATCATGCTGCACTTGCTGGATATCGTAATTCACGGACTCGTCTGTCATCGCGTTTCCTTTCGTGACGTTTATTGACAATTTATTGCCCAAAAATTGAACGCATCTTATAATGTGTACAAGTCTTACATTTTCTTTGCTTGAATATTAATGACAGGAGGTCTCGCGTGACATCCTGTCATTCCTCTTATAAGAGAGCGCTAACTGATCTTGAGGGTTGCGGTTCTTTTTAGAAGATGACGCCTTCCTCAATCTCAAAATCATAGTACCAGACTTGAAATCAACGGGTCAAATCACGGCTTTTCGCTTCACATCCACGCCTGTCGCCTTGCTCAATACTCCGGCACCTCGACGTCGTAGCCACTCTTGATGAGGCCGAACTCTTGCAAGAAGAGGATAGATTGCGAGAAGGTGTCGACAACATCTTCACCGGTACCGTTCGGATACACGAGCACGTCTTCCATGAACTTCTGGCTGTGATCGTAGAGCGTGTAATTGTCTCGTGAGTTCGTCTGCTCAAGACGTGTTGCGGGAGCCAGATAATGCCACGGGGTCCCAAGAAATACCTTATTGTTTTAGCACGTGCGAGCTTGGAGCCGTACGTACGCGGCACGAAGCCCTCAACGCGCACACGAGGGCGCATCTTCTCCAGAAACGAGATGAGCGGTTGTCCTTGAGTTGCACGTTCCACAATAAAGAGACTCGTCTTGTACTCGGGCTTGATTGTGTGCGGGCGTTTTGGATATTCAGGATGGCTATCGGTGCAATCAATCGCCATGCGTCGGATCTGCTCCATCAGCTCTTCAAACGGCAACCGCGCTTTCATGAGGCTCAAGAGCATCAGATGCGACTCACCATCGTACTGGAAGACGCCCCAAGATGTGGCTGCTGAAAAGCTGCTGCTCTCGTGTGTTGTGAGTGCGGTATCCACAGACGTCACGATCATCTTGAAGCGCGGCATCGGACTTGACCAGACCATGAAGTCTTGGTGTTTGAAGAGGCCACCTTCTTGCGGTGCTGGCCGCTGTTGATACTGACCTGCAAACGCGTACTCGCTCATGGTGGCTTTTTGCTCGTCAACAACCGACTGCGGGAAGCGTGCCGGGAAGAGCAACTCGCCATCTTTCGTGCGCGGATCTTTCCATGTTTTACCAGCCGCTTTGACAACACAGCGACGCGAAGGTTCAAAGCACGCTGGAAGAATGACTTGCGTCCAGAGTTTTGTCTTGTCATGTCGCACAATCAGGTCGGTGATGTCTTTTTCTGAGACGCGTTGTTGCACCACAATCATGGCGCCGGCTTTGGCATCATCAAGTCGCGATTGCCAGACATCGCGCCACCAGAGATTTGTCGAGTGCATTTTCGCTTCTGACTCGACGTCTTTGGGATTGTTCGGGTCGTCGGCAATGAGAATATCGCCACCGAGTCCTGAGATCGAGGAGCCCACCGATGTGGTATCACGACGGCCGCCTGCGGTGTTTTCAAACGTGCTTTTGCTTTTTGTGACGGCGAGATTGTCACCCGATCCCTCCAGTGAGATTGATACCACTCCGAGAGAATCAGACGACGACATTTCTGACTGGGAGAGGTCACGATCTTTTGGGCATACGAGCAGAAATAGAGTCGCGTCTGAGGATTTTGAATCCAGCACCACGCCGGAAACGCCACCGACACCAGACTGGTCTTGCCATATCGCGGAGGAATGTTAATCACGAGTCTGCGGATGTTCCCACGGAACACTTCCTCCAGAATCTCGCTCAGCATCTTCAGGTGCCAGTTCGGCGCAAACGTCCCTGTCTCCATATAAGGCCAGGCACGCTGGAGAAAGCTGTACAAACTCTCTTCGCACTCTCGCTTTTCAATCAGACGCTCCAGAACACCATCCAGAAACTCAAGATCAGTGGATTTCGGAAGATCCGTCAGCATGTTTCTTTTCAGCGCGCACTAATTTCTGCAATTCCACAAGAAACGGCTTTGACATGTTCTGCAAAATCAACTGTGCGCTCTGCTCCTCATTCCTATCCAGAGAGATGATCTCCCGCGGAACCGGCAAGAGGTATTTCAGGAACTCGATGATCTCACGAGGATTCGTCGATTGCTTGATCAGCGTCAGAAGATTCTCGAAAATATCCACCTCCTCCATCAGGCGTTCGCACATGGCCTGACGGGTTAATAACTGCTCTTTAAAACCTATCTAAACTTGTATATAGTTATCCAATTATGGATAAGTTATTGAGTATCAGAGAAGCCAGTCGTATTCTTGGAGTGTCAAATGGCACATTAAGGCGATGGGAAAAGAGAGTCGCCTTGTTCCCGAAAGAACAGCGGGAGGACAAAGACGTTATCCTTTATCTGCCTTGCGCCCTCATCTTGTTCGCACTGAAAAGATAGATAGAAAAACGCTTTGCTATGCTCGTGTTTCCAGTCACGATCAACGGCAGGATTTGGAAAGACAAAAACAAGTCCTTGAGATGTATTGTGCAGCTCAAGGTTGGAAGTTTGAGACCATTGCGGATCTTGGCAGTGGTATGACACGAGTTACGCAGTTTGCAGGAGAAGAGAGAAGAGATAAGGTGAGAGGGAATATTTATTAAATGAGAAGAAATGATGTCTCGACACAAATGCACAAAATCACTTTATCGTTCATTTTACAAGCCAGCAGTGTGCGCTATTCAGGGTTGGCACTTTCGGAGGTGTCACCGATTCCATTGTCGCATGACAGCGTCAATCGATGGTTGAGTTCTAGTGCATTGCGTCCGAGCGGAGTGTGGAATCTTACTCAATCTCTTATTAACAAGAAAGAACCTTGTTTTTTAGTATGTGACGATACAATTTTGGATAAAAATCGGAGCGAGAAGATAGAGCTTGTGCATTATCAGTATTCTGGGAATGCCCATGATGTTATTGCGGGGATAGGTCTTGTCAATTTGGTATGGCATGGCCTGAGGAGTCATGACTCTATTCCTGTTGATTATCGTATTTATGATAAAGCCAGCGATGGCAAAAGCAAGAATGACCATTTCAGGGAAATGTTAAAGCTGGCTCAAGACAGAGGGATAAATCCGGATGACGTGGTTGCAGACGCTTGGTACTCGAGCTTGAATAATCTGAAGGCCATTGAATCCATAGGCTGGACATGGGTGATGGGGTTGAAGAAAAACAGGAAAGTGAATCGTGGAGAAACTCTTGAAAAGCTGGACATTCCAGATGAAGGACTGAAAGTTCACTTACGCGGATATGGATGGATTACTGTTTTCCGGTTTGTTGCCAAAAACGGTCGCACGGATTATATCGGAACCAATAGGGATAATCCCTCTCGTGATCATATTGAACTGGTCATGAAATCGCGTTGGAAAATCGAAGTTTATCATCGGGAATTAAAGCAAACATGCGGTCTTGAACGCTGTCAGTCTCGCACGGACGAGCCCAAAGAAATCATATATTTCTTGCCATTTCGGCTTGGATTCAAAGATTTAAAAGACGACTTGCTGGAGGCTTCTCTTTTATCAGCAGCAGTGGGATGTTATTAAGCATGATATCTCTAGAGAAATAACAAAACTCATGTCTTTCGCTTAGATTCCCACCCTTTTGCTGCAAACTGCGTAACTCGTGTTCAAAACAAACATGATTTCAACCATAACAAACAAGGGCACCTTGCGGTTTATGATGTTTGATGAGAATTTCACAACGGACGTGTTTATTGACTTTTTAAGAAGGCTGATTTGGAAATCTCAGTCAAAAATCTATTTAATCCTTGATAATCATAAGGTTCATCATGCTTACAAAGTGCAAGACTGGGTGAAAGCGCATGCGGACAAAATTGAGCTTTTCTTTTTGCCACCGTATTGTCCGGAATTGAATCCTGACGAGCTACTCAATCAAGATGTCAAAAGTAATGCTGTGGGGCGGAAACGCGCTAAGAACCTCTCTGAGTTGAAGAGAAATTTGCGCCAATATCTCTTTGGAACACAAAAATCCCCTCACATTGTAAGGTCATACTTCCAAAAAACTGAAGTCTCCTACGCCTCTTAATGTCATCTGTTTCCATGTCGGGGTAATATCCTGCTCGATTGGGTAGGTTAAATCCTTGCCAGTAAAAAGTTGATGTTCAGGAATTAGACGATGAAATCCCTCCCAATCGTCCGTGATGAAAGTGAGATCCCTCGTGCCGATTTCGTCGATTAAGCTTTTGGCTGTTCGATCATCACGGCGACCCAAAGTCCAGGAGATAACTCGCCCTGACACAGGGTCAAAGGCTTTCCAGATCCAAATTTTGTTTTTTTTCCATTCACGTAATGCCACATCTCGTCGATTTGAACGAGCTTAAGGTCAGATGGAACGGCAGGCCTTTCCAATGATTTTGCCTCTTTTCGAATCCACTTCAAAACAGCGACATTACTGACTTTAAGAACCTTTCCGATCATTCCAAAGCTTGCATTTCCCAATGTATATAAAAGGATTGCCAAGGCTTTCATGGCCTCTGGCTTTCCGCGCTTAGGTGTATTTGTGAAGTTGCAGCCGCAGCTTTTACAGCGGTAGCGTTGGATCCCTCTGACCATTCCATTCTTAACATACTGAACTGAATTACATTTCTTGCATTCCATGGCCTATCCCCCTTTAAATAAGCCATCTTATCACGTTATCTATCTTTGGTTAAGTGTCTCGAGAAAAATTTGGAAGTTTATTTTGTTTATTGTCTCTTCTTAATAAATTATTTGTCAGATCGTCTTTGCTTTTATCAAAAAAGACATTAAAATTTTGTTCTTTATAAAAAACCACGGGTGCAGCATATTGAAAAACAATAGCTAACTCTTTTGGCATGTTGTTTAGTATATCTGCATAAGCACTTTCAAAATTTTCTTTTGGATTTAAACTACAAGATAAAATCTGGATCGTTAATGGAGAAGAAAAAAGTTCTTGATCAATAATATTTAATAAATCTAGTCTGTTTTGTGTAATGGAGATTTTAGAAATAAATCCTTTATTTTTACAAAGCCATTGATATAAATGTTCTATCATTATATAGATATTATTTTCCCAAAAAATATTTACCGGCTGTAATGTGTGCTCTCCCTGAAATCTGAAATCCACAAAAAAATCTTGAGTTAAATACACATTTGATTGTGTTTTGTTCCAAACACAGGGGCGAGAACTTATAAATACTTTTCCATTGTCTATCCACCGAGTACATAACTTTTCAATAAATATTGATGATGTACACGCAGTGTAATAATATGGGCACGTTGTATTATAAAGATAGGTTTGAGATGCATTATCTTTATGATAAGATCCAATCGAATAAAAGTCAGACTGTGAAAAATAGTTTTCTGTAGGGAGCTTTGTTGTTTGAGCTAATAAATAAGACATTTCTGTTTTATGTTTCTTAACTTTCTCAGCATAGAACTTTGTTCTATTAGGCCTAGGATGTTCATGTTGTGAATAAAGAGCAGCACTAACAACAACTTTTTCTGGGTCAAACACTTTCTCCCAATTTTCTGATAAATCATGATCTTTGTCGGCTCCATGATGAGGAACAACAAATATATTTGAGCGCACAGGCACACTGTTCTCAAATGTTTTTGTTGTTGCATCTCCTGTAAAAGTAATACAATAGCCGTTCCGAGAAAAAACTTGATATAAGTTTATGATATTTTTTTTAATCAAGTTTGTCTCAGAGATGAATTGATTTTTTTTCTCTTTATAGCTATTTGTCAATTTATAACATTGCAACATTTTTTCAAGTGTTTTTTGTTTTTTTTCTTGTTTTTTATTATTGTGTTCTTGAGCATCCGATAATACGTTTGCTTCAAAGATACCCTGCATTTTCTCCAGCTTTTTATTCTCTGAATTAATTAGGTTATTTATATTATCGATTGATTTTTTATCCTCTCTAGTCAACAACAAAGAGCAAATTAAGCTATTCTCATTTTTTTTGCTATCATCGTCTGTATTGCCATGTAAAAATGAGAAATTGTGAAAACAGAGGGCAACATTTTCTGCTATAGGCCTTATTTGAGGATTAGAAATCTCTATAAATTTTATATGTTTCTGAAAATCGTCTTCAATATATTTTTGCAACGGATAAACACTCGAACAAATAAAGAAAATCTCTTTGAACGATGGAGTGGTCTTAAAACTTCCACTCTTTTTCTCTGTATGAAACAAGATACTTTTTAATAAAGAAATATGATCAGCATCTGGATGACTTATAACAACATAAGCCGTCATGTCCTGAGCAGCATTAATGCTTCTAACTATTCCTGATCCTAGACTGTCTGAGTTGAATTGCTCATCCTCTTCTTCGTTCTGATATGGATTAATAGCATTTTTTGCTGAGCCCGCATCAAAAAAATATATATCCTTCCCTTCAGGGGACACATAAGCGGAACAACTTCCTTGACCTATATTAAAAAAGAAAAGAGAGTCTGACTGTATTTCATAGATTTTTATTTCTTCGTCCATTTCAATTATCCATTAAATTGTTTCATATATTGAAACAATATTGTTAAAAAAATCTACAGATTCCTCCGTGTTAAGATTAAATTGTTTTTTCTTGGATGTAAAATTTAAGATTGGGCTCAATCTTTTGATAAATATTTTTTGAAAACTCATTTGATCAATTGATTCTTTTAAAGAATTAATCATTTGAATACATAAATGTTCTTTATCATATTTTTCCAAAGACGAAAATATCAGTAGAGACTTTAAGGCATTAATAGATGGAGGATAAAAATAAGCCGCAGATATGGATAATTGCCAAGGAATGCTTTGATAGCGCTGTATAAAAACAAAATCTGCGTCATCATCTTGCAATTCTGTTGGATAAATCAACCCTGCAATAAATGCTTTTTTTACCTGTGCTGTTGATAAAAGAGATTCCTGTTTTGGCAAATAAATAACAACAGGAAATTCAATATTTTTTGCTTCTTCTTCTGAAATTGCTAAACTTTTAATATCATCAATGGAAATCTTCAGAGGATCTATTTTTTCAATTATGTGCTTATATAGTTCTTCACTTTTATAAGTGCACGTATCCTCAATAGCTGCCCTCATAATGTCATAATTTTTTGGAGAAATACTTTGCTGCATGTTTTCTCTCTCTTCCCACATTGCACCTGCTTCTGCAGCGATGAGCGTTGAAGCTGCGGCAAGAAGTGCTGCGATAGCATTACGGATCTTTTGACTGCGACTCGTTGTATTAATCATGTTTATGTTCTCCATATTTGAGTTGGCGAGGACGCTTGCAATATCAGCATCTTTGAGAATTTCTCTTGCGGTTGTAAGCGCTTGTTGGGCTTCTTCCAATTCAGCTTGTGCGATTTCTTTATCTATCATCGATATTGCGGGAATTGCTGTAGGAAGCCAATCTTGATTTTCGTAAGCACCTGGCGTTGTCATGCGCTCGGACGCAACCACTTCTTCTGCATGCAGAGGATCATAAAGAACAGCTGGTTCATATCGTGAAGATATGACTGGTGATGCTGCATCGTTATGTAATCTTGAAAGATCACGCTGTAATCTCTCAATATCATGCTGCACTTGCTGGATATCGTAATTCACGGACTCGTCTGTCATCGCGTTTCCTTTCGTGACGTTTATTGACAATTTATTGCCCAAAAATTGAACGCATCTTATAATGTGTACAAGTCTTACATTTCTTTGCTTGAATATTAATGACAGGAGGTCTCGCGTGACATCCTGTCATTCCTCTTATAAGAGAGCGCTAACTGATCTTGAGGGTTGCGGTTCTTTTTTAGAAGATGACGCCTTCCTCAATCTCAAAATCATATTACCAGTCTTAAAATCCGAGAGTCAAATCACGGCTTTTCGCTTCACATCCACGCCTGTCGCCTTGCTCAATACTCCGGCACCTCGACGTCGTAGCCACTCTTGATGAGGCCGAACTCTTGCAAGAAGAGGATAGATTGCGAGAAGGTGTCGACCACATCTTCACCGGTACCGTTCGGATACACGAGCACGTCGTCCATGAACTTCTGGCTGTGATCGTAGAGCGTGTAATTGTCCCGTGAGTTCGTCTGCTCAAGACGTGTTGCGGGGAGCCAGATAATGCCACGGGGTCCCAAGAAATACCTTA